>NZ_VPCD01000009.1:0-147271 GCF_013418345.1 Acinetobacter sp. YH12144
GTTCAAATGGCGATTCAGCGTTTAATTGGTTTTGGGAAAAAAGAAGAGTTTAAGGAAATTTTGGCAATTTTAAGAAAGCAGAATCCTGATAGGATAAGGGTTCTGTGAAATTTGTCGTGTACAGAGAAAATTCAGCAGCACTATCCTGCCCTACACCACGCCCTTAAGCCTGATCAAATCACCACATGGCAAAAATTAGGACTGCATAAAAATCATTTACAGCGCTTTGAAGAATTTCATAGTCCAAGTGGACAGCTTAGCTTTGAAAAATGTCTCAAGGATATTCAACAATACAGTGACTTTGTACTGATTCCTGAAGACCTGAACTATCCTCAACAGCTTTTACCTTATAGCGACAAGCCGCCCATTCTATTTGGGCAAGGTAATGCCCAAGCCTTGATGCAACCCCAAATTGCGATTGTTGGTAGCCGCAAACCTAGTCCCCAAGGTCGGCAAATTGCTTATGATTTTGCTTATTATCTAAGTGAGCAAGGGTTCTATATCAATAGCGGTTTAGCACAAGGAATTGATGAAGCGGCACATCGCGCTGCCATACAACACCACAGAACCATTGCCGTGATGGGCACAGGTTTAGATCAAACTTATCCGACCGCACATCAGCGTTTAAGACAAGAAATCATCCAACATGGGGGAACCGTAATCAGTGAGTTTCTTCCACACACTCCCCCATTGCAACACCATTTTCCACATCGAAATCGTATCGTCAGTGGGCTCAGTCTTGGTGTCATCGTGGCGGAAGCGGCATTAAAAAGTGGTTCACTGATCACGGCTCAACGCGCTGCCGAACAAGGCAAATCTATTTTTGCCATTCCAGGCCATATTTATAGTGAGTCACATCAAGGTTGCCATCAACTCATACGCGAAGGTGCAATTTTGATTGATCATCCACAACAGGTCATTGAAGACTTGGCATTGGCTACACAATGGCAATCGCAGACTGCTAAAACCTTAACAACCACCGAAATAGCGACACCCGAAACAGTAATACCGGACACCCCGCCACCCGAACCTATCCCAGAACATTTAATTGCGCTGTATCGGCAGCTTGATTGGGTCGGCCAAGGCCTTGATCAATTGTCCATTCAACTCAAAATTGATACCGCGACATTGACCAGTCAACTGATGGAATTAGAGTTAATGGGCTATGCCACACAACAAGCCGGACACTACTTACGTTGTCGAATGGGTAAATTAGGTTCACAATAGTCCTTTGTCGAATCAGTTAAGGTCTATAGAAATGATTACCACCTCTGTTGCAGAAGCAGCTTCCTGTCTTAAAAAAGGTCAGGTTCTCGCATATCCTACAGAGGCTGTTTGGGGATTGGGCTGTGATCCCTACAATGAGCAAGCCTTTCTCGAAATTTTGCGCTTAAAACAACGTCCCATTGAAAAAGGCGTGATTTTATTGGCTGCCAATGTCGCTCAAGTTGAACACCTGCTCCAAGGCTTAACAGAAGATATGCGTCAGCAAGTCATTGCGACATGGACCAACCGTAAACCCAATGAACGTGCAACCACATGGTTATTACCGGCTGGCGACCATATTCCAACATGGATTAAAGGCAATCATCCAAAAGTCGCAGTCCGTGTGACGACCCACTCTTTATGTGTGGCTTTATGCCAAGCTTTTAATGGCTTTATTGTGTCTACCAGTGCCAATCCTGCGGGATTAACCCCTGCACGTTCCTTACAAGAAGCCAATCAGTATTTTGCCAATGAACTCAATTACTTAAATGGTGATCTCGGCCTAAGCCAAGAACCAAGCAAAATTATTGATGCTGAAACAGGTGAAATCATCCGCGCATAAGCTCGGATGCCTGTCTACACCAGCCTTTCGGGAAAATACAGACAAAAAAAAGCTCAGCCATATAGGGATGGCTGAGCATAAAAAAGGATGTGTATAAAATCACATCCAGAGGGTCTTGCAATCTCTGGGTAAATATCAAGTAATTATTAAGAATTACTTCATCATTTACGATGAAAGTATTATGTAATATTTTTTTAAATTTAACAAATAGATTTTTTATATAAATAAAACTACTGATAAGCACTTTATTTGTGATTTTATAACCACTTAGTCAAAATATGTATCTATTTTTGATTGATTTTTAAGACGAGCATTTGTTTTTTTAATTCAGTTTTACATTCAAAAATCCATTTTCAAAAGATTTGCTCTATAAAAAAATAAGTTTGTTTGATTGTTTTCTAATCAACACTTCTCGTAAATTTTCAACTTTTTACTGGATTTACTTACGCTGCGCCAAGATCACCCCAGTAATCGCCATCACTGTGCCGACACTATGATAAAACATCCACTGCTCAGCCAACCAGAAATAAGCAATGATCGCGGTAAATACCGGCATCAAATTCATAAAAATACTGGTGCGATTCGGCCCGAGATGTTGCACAGCCAACATCCATACCAACGGTGCAATCAATGATGGAAAAATTGCCGCATAAAATACACTTGGCGCATTCGCAGGATTAATCGCGTCAATGCCTAAATACAACACGAATGGCAAGTGATATAAAACGGCAAAGAAAATTTGTACATATAAACTCAACAGTAGCGGAAGTTTCAATTGCCATTTTTTTAAAAACACCCCATAAAAGGCATAGAAAAACACTGCGAAAATCATGAGGATATCGCCGAAATGTCCGCCCATATTCAGTAATTGACTGAAATCGCCTTGCGCAATGACAAACAATAGCCCCGTAAATGAAATCGCACAGCCCAAGATGGCATAGCGATTAGGCACATCTTTCAGTATGAAAAATGCAACGGCAATCGTAAAAACAGGGATAAAGGCATTGATGATGCCCATATTGGTCGCCGTCGTATAATGCGCAGCGGTATAGCCCAAGCCTTGATATAACACCATGCCAAAAGCACTCAGCACAGCCAATTGCTGCCAATGCTGCCCGATAAGCTGTCTTTGCTGCCAAACGGTTTTGAGCATAAAAGGGGTCAGAATCAAAAATGCAATAAACCATCGATAAAAACTGATACTGACTGGTGAAATATAATCCGTCACATAGCGGGTGACGGTAATATTTAACGACCATATAAATACCGCGATCAGAGGCAAACAAATTGCAAATTTCGCCCAACGCGCTTGAAGCAACATGTCTGACTCCTCAATATATTGTGCAAAGATTGGTTTAGGTATTTTGAGTGATGTCTGTTTTAATTGAAATACATGATTTCAGACATTTATATTGTAGTTCAGACATCGACACTTAGGCTTATATGACATCAGCACCGATTGAACAACAAATCGAGCTTTTTGAAGCACACTACACCACATTAGATGCTGTCTATCCGCACAGTTGTCTTTGGGGTGATTTTAATTTTTGTCTCGATGGTATTTTCGAATATGAGATACAAGGGCAACATCATCTCTCACCTGCCAGTTATGGGGTGTGGATTCCCCCACAGACAGAACATTGCTCAGTCGCGATTGATGAGCAACCCATTCATTATGTGGCAATCCGACTAGCACCTGATCTCTGCATAAATTTCCCCAAGCAGACGGAAGTATTTAGCATCCAGCCTTTCTTTCGTTTATTGGCGCAAGAAATTTTGGCCTTTCCTACAGAGCAACATACCACACCACCCTATCGACACCTGCTACAGGTCTTATTCGACCAGTTAAAAACAGCACCCAAACATCAACATTATTTACCGCAAAGCCATGATGCGGTGTTAAAGCCGATCTTGGTGCAGCTTGCAGATGTAGATCATTTTAGCTTGAGCCTACAGCGATGCTTAGCCAATGTGGGTTTGAGTGAGCGTCAGTTACTGCGGCTGAGTCAGCACGAACTACAAATGAGCCTTTCTGAATGGCGAAACCGTGCCAAAATTATTTATGCCATTCAACAACTCCGCGCTGGTCAGTCTATTAAAGCTCTCAGCTATGAATTGGGTTATCAACACAGCTCAAGCTTTATTGAGTTTTTTAAACGCTATACAGGAAAAACCCCGAACCAACATCGTGCCTCAAGTTAAATACAAAGCAATAAACCAAGCATTAGCTCGAATTCTGCAAACTACTACAAAAATTATGCGAAAAGCCTATCGATAAAAGCTTGCTGTTCACCAGATTTCCCTTTAAAACAAGGATGAAAGGCACAACTTCAATTAGGAACGAATATGTCAGCTTCAGTTTACGATATCCCAGTAAAAACGATCCAAGGTGATGACACCACACTCAATCAATACCAAGGCAAGGTTTTATTATTGGTCAATGTAGCCTCTAAATGTGGGCTAACACCGCAATATGAAGGCCTAGAAAAACTCTATACAGAGAAGAAGTCGCAAGGCTTTGAAGTCTTAGGCTTTCCTGCCAATAACTTTTTAGAACAAGAACCTGGTTCTGAAGCTGAAATTCAAGAATTTTGCTCGATCAACTACAAGGTCGATTTCCCACTTTTTGCAAAAATTTCTGTTGCAGGCGCAGATAAACACCCACTTTATCAAACCTTAACCCAAGCCATTCCTGAACGCATTGGTGAAGGCCCATGGTGGGATGATTTAGTCGAATACGGATTAACACCAAATCCAAAGCCTGAAGTGCTCTGGAACTTTGAAAAATTCCTCGTGAATAAACAAGGCGAAGTTGTGGCACGATTTGCACCTGACATCAAGGCAGATGATGCTCGTATTGTCGATGCCATTAACGCTGAATTAGCCAAATAATTCGACAATATCTCAATCTCTCAGTTAAGATTATTGTGATTTTAACTGAGATTAATCATTTTAAATTATCACAATAATATTTAATAATTATCACATATTGATAATTTACACATTTCACCCATTGTTTTAATATTTCATATACACATTGTTCAAAGCTTCCCTGTAAATACTCATTATGATGAGTCTTATCAATTCACATCCAGCAGTAAACAGGTGAACTTAAAATACATTAATGAAAGCTATCGTTTTATCTATTTTTTGACAGCACGTGTATCTGCGCTAACAATAGATGCACGGCAAAATACTCAAAAGGCGAAAACCCAACAGCACACTAAACAATACACACGGGGTAAAAACCAAAGCCAGAACAAGAAAAAAGCGGTAAATCCATCACATACCTGGCGTTCTGGACGAAAAGTATCTTCTGAATACCGTGGTCATCGCTACAAAGGTGACCACAACAAATATAAAAAATTGTCTAAATCAGGCAAAAACCAACAATGGATTAAAGTGAATAGTGACTACATTTTAATGAATGCTGTCAGCCACGCCATGATCAAAATCATTGCGGGTTAAACCCACCAAAACATCAAAAGAGGGCAAATGCCCTCTTTTTTTTGTTCAAGCGATTATTTTGTTATTGCTTTGCAACAATCTATTTTTAATCCACATTCTGCCCCTATATTCAAAGCATAGACTTAACACATAGTGATGATTGAATGAAAAAGCTTGTGCAGAATGCCCTTCTCCCTTTTGCCATTTTTAGTGGTGTTTTGGTGCTGATTGGCTGTGAACCTGCCACAGCACCGCAACAGGAACAAGAAATCGCAGCAGAAAATGATCGCCCTGCAACAACATCAACAAACGAAGATCAATCTGCGACACAAAGTCAGGCGACAGATCAAAGCCAATTAAAAAGCGGCAATATGTTTTATATCGTTCGCGATGTTGCGGATATGCAACTTAAAGCCGGCAATTATGTTGAACAACTCAAACAAACGCAGGTCGATTTAGAAGCCGCAGTCAGCAACCAAGATCATCTCCAATTGCAAAAAGCGGCAACCCAGCTACAACAGCAGCTCAAAGGTTTCAATCAAGCTTTGAATGATTTAAATCTAAAAAGCACTGAAATTAATGATATTCGCAGCAATTTACAGGCAGCGAATCAGCAAGTATTGGCCTCACCTTTTCTCAATGGACAAGTCGATTTAAGCAAAGTTGATTTTCAGAAAATTCAAAATCAAATGGGCAATATTCAAGCTGAAATGCTGAAATTGGCAAGTATGTTGATCCAAGATCAAGTAGGCAAAAGCTCATCTACCGCACCCTCTGAAACTGAATAAATAGCGAAATCTAGCATTTCCATTGCATTCCACCTGTTTTAAATCAAAAAAGCGTTAGACCTTGAGCTAACGCTTTTTTTCTTACAGTTCCGCTATAGAACACGACTGTTTTTCCTTTTAGATTAATGCTTAATAATAAAGCCAATGATGGAACAGTTATGTCAAACGCTGTGATTTATAACATTACACCCATTACCTTTCGTTTAGATTTAAAAGATCCTTTCTTATTTACTGCCCATCATATTGATCATTTTCCTGCTGCAAATGCTGATATGGGGCCAAAAACAGCCGCAGAAAAAGATGAATTCAATATGTACTATGGCGATGTGGTTCCAGGTTTTCCGGAGCATCCACATACTGGCTTTGAAACCATTACCTTGGTTGAACAAGGCTATGTCGATCATTTCGATTCATTAGGCAATGGCGGACGCTATGCTGCTGGTGATGTGCAATGGCTGTCTACAGGCAATGGCGTTGAACACTGTGAAATGTTCCCCCTACTGCATGAAGACAAAGCCAATCCATTTGAACTTTTCCAAATTTGGTTTAATTCATCGGCTGAACAGAAAACCCATGATGCCGACTATAAAATGTTTTGGCGTGAAGACATTCCTCACGTCTTTGAAACCGATAGTGAAGGAAAAAAATCGGATATACGTGTAATTTCAGGGCAGTTCAAATCCACTGATGCTATTTCCCGACCGCCACACTCATGGGCGGCTGCCGCAGAAAATAAAGTCAACATTTATTTAATCACCCTGCAAGCAGGTGCGGAGTTGGTGATTCCCGCAACAACAAGTAGCTCCAACCGTTTTGCTTATTTTTATCAAGGCAATACATTAGAAATAGAAGGTCAAACCATTCAGATGAAGCATTTGGTTGAACTCCAATCAGATGCCGACGTCCATCTCAAAGCAGGTGGATTAGAAGCCCGGATTCTGTGGTTAGAAGGTGAACCGATTAATGAACCCGTGGCAATGCGCGGTCCATTTGTGCTGAATACCACTGAAGAACTCAATGCGGCTTTTAAACGCTATCGTGAAACCCATTTTGGAGATTGGCCTTGGCCAACACCCGCACCGGTCTTCAAACCTAATCAGGCTCGATTTGCCAGTTATGAAGGCGGTCAACGTGTAGAGCACCCAGAGCAAGAAAACTCACAAGTGTCTTAAAGTTCAATTAGTTGGATTGAGCAAATTCAAAGGTATTACAGTTTTTATCTTGTCCAAGTGCGCGTTGAACATCTTGTTTAAAACGTGCTTGGGCAAAGGTATATTGCTTCGGTAAAAATAAGGTAATACGTGTCGTCTGTGGATCTAAACTTTCGACCAACATTTTATGCAAATACGCCCCATTCTCAGTTCGTGCCATCAATGTCCCCTGCTCCAAATGCTCTTCTAAACGATTATCGGTATAGACGTAGCGATTGTTCGCGGTAAACGCAACACAGTGATTATAGGCTTGTCGCAGATTTCGAAAGGCGGTCATATATGGGATTTTAAGCTCCGTACTGATGCCATTATCAACCGATTCAGCGACAAGTGCAGCTTCAGTGGGAAGATTGGGTGTCGTGACGTATTGGCTTTGACATGCAACGAGCAAACTATAACAAAGACACAGCGATAAACTGTTGAAAAATTTGTGCATACAGACCTATGTAAATTGTTCTTATTCATTTTGCAGCGATTGTAGCAAAACTGCGTTGCTGATTTAATACTCTATTATTCATTCCATGCTTTCATTGCAGACACCATGCAGCTGATTATTTTTACAGGCGTTCAAGCCTCTGGCAAATCAACCTTTTACATGTTGAATTTATATCATAGCCATTTACGTATTAATTTGGATATGTTGAAAACCCGACATCGGGAAAATATGATCTTTGAAGCTGGTTTGGCATCCAAAACGAAAATGGTGATTGATAATACCAACCCAGATCGGGAAGCTCGTGCTCGCTATATCCAACGTGCAATTGATGCAGGTTTTGAGGTGATTGCTTATTATTTTGAAACCGATTTGGACAGTACCTTAAAACGCAACAGTTTTCGTGAAGGCAAAGCCCATATTCCAGAAGTTGGCGTGCGTGCTACTTATCGCAAACTTCAAGTTCCATCACAGGATGAAGGCTTTGATCTAATTTTTAAAATTAAAATTATCAGTCACGGCGAGTTTTCAATTTTACCCATGCATGAATAACAACCATTAACCTGCTTTTTGGCTATCTTGCCATTTTTTAAAAGCCGATTGCATGGCCTGACGTTCATATGGTTTCACTAAACGACTTTCTAATGAAGCAAAATCACCTTTATAGGCAGCAGCAACCATCGATTTTGCCAGTTCTTGAATACTCACGCGCCCACGGTGTTCATATTGTTGAACTTCTTCATGGGTGAGTTCAACATCCCAACATGACACTACAGAACTGAGATCAACCGCAATGCTCAAGTAATATTGATCAAAGTCTTGATAAAGTTCCCAAAAATGCGGCTCATAGGCGATAAGGTTCATGGTGCAATGCTAGCTGATTGAATTTAATCACTATAAAGATTGTATTGAATAAAATATATTCAACTTTAGGTGATAGATATAAAGCCTGAGCTGAAAAATTTAGGGGAAAATTTTGATAAGAGATTTGATGTGAATATTATGGAGAATAGAAATTTCTCAATTATTCATTACAAATAAATCACTTCAAATTCATCAAAGACAATCAAATGAAATTTACTTACCAGTTATGTTCTTTGAACTCAATATTTGGGCAATATTGTTGTATTATCTTTTCTACGTCATTATTAATTTGGTCTAAGGGCAAAATAATCCCTATACACATACCGAAGAAAACAATTAAATGAGTTTGCGTTTTCTCAATATTTGATACTAAACTCCATGAAAAAATTTGAGTGTAATACTCAGTACTTTCGATAAGATTTTTCTCTGTAATCTCAATTTCTTTATCCCCAATAAGAATTTTCGAATTTTCAGCCATTTGATCGATATATCGTATCTTAAACATATTTTGAAAAATAGAGTTTACTTTGGGCAACAATCCCAATAAAAGAGCGACCAACAAAATCAAGTAATTCAAAAGTGAAGAGTCATTTTTGAAGAAAATAAAAATAAAGAGACTGACTATTAATAGTATAAAAAATTTAAACACTAATCTGAGAAACTTAACTTCGAATTTGTCATATACAACAGGATTAATAAGCTCTTCGTTTAGCACCTGAAATACATAAAAATCTTCATTGGTTAATTTAATATTGAGTTTCATTTTATTTTTTATATCAAGATTTATTTGCTAAATATTATATCCATCTCGATTTAAGTTGTATATTTGAACATAAAAAAACCACCCTTTCGGGTGGCTCTTTCAATCTCAAACTGCGTCTTATTGAGCGCGGTTTTTGATTTTGCGGATGGTTTCCAACTGAGCAGCAGTTTCTGCAAGAGCAGCCAATGCAGCAGCTGAGTCCAAGTCGCTCTTTTGATTTGCTAACAATTGTTCAGCTTGTTTACGAGCTTCAATAATTGCTGCTTCATCAAGGTTGTCAGCACGTACTGCAGTATCTGCAAGTACAGTAACAACGTGCGGTTGAACTTCTAGTACACCACCTGATACATAGATTAATTCTTCTGTACCATTTTCAAGCAGAACGCGGATTGCGCCCGGCTTGAGCAAAGTTACTAGTGGTGCATGGCCAGGCATAATACCCAACTCACCACCAGCACCTTTAGCAATTAGCATAGTTACAGTGCCAGAGTACAAAGACTCTTTAACACTTACAACGTCACATTGCATAGTTGACATGAGAATCTCCTAAATTAGGTAACTAATTAAAGTTTCTCAGCTTTAGCAATAACTTCGTCAATACCACCAACCATGTAGAACGCTTGTTCTGGAATGTGGTCGTATTCACCAGCTAGAAGACCTTTAAAGCCACGAATTGTTTCTTTAAGCGGTACAAGTTTACCAGGAGCACCAGTAAACACTTCAGCTACGTGGAACGGTTGAGAGAAGAAACGTTGGATCTTACGTGCACGATATACAGTAAGTTTGTCTTCTTCTGCCAATTCGTCCATACCAAGAATTGCGATAATGTCTTTCAATTCTTTGTAACGTTGAAGAACGTTTTGAACTGAACGAGCGATTTCGTAATGCTCAGTACCCACCACAAGTGGATCTAACTGACGTGAAGTAGAGTCAAGTGGATCAATCGCTGGGTAAATACCAGAAGATGCGATGTCACGGCTCAATACAACAGTCGCGTCCAAGTGAGCGAAGGTAGTAGCAGGCGATGGATCTGTTAAGTCATCGGCAGGTACGTATACCGCTTGAATTGACGTAATAGAACCAGACTTAGTAGACGTAATACGTTCTTGAAGAACACCCATCTCTTCTGCAAGAGTCGGTTGGTAACCTACTGCAGATGGCATACGACCTAGAAGTGCTGATACTTCAGTACCCGCTAGTGTATAACGATAGATGTTGTCGACGAACAATAGAACGTCACGGCCTTTACCGTTTTCGTCTTTTTCGTCACGGAAGTACTCAGCCATAGTCAAACCAGTCAACGCTACGCGTAAACGGTTACCTGGTGGCTCGTTCATCTGA
Organism: Acinetobacter sp. YH12144; assembly: GCF_013418345.1. NCBI lineage: Bacteria > Pseudomonadati > Pseudomonadota > Gammaproteobacteria > Moraxellales > Moraxellaceae > Acinetobacter > Acinetobacter sp. YH12144. The sequence continues at coordinate 10,676 of NZ_VPCD01000009.1, forward strand.
CCGTAGACCATTGCTACTTTGTCTAGAACGTTAGAGTCTTTCATTTCGTGATAGAAGTCGTTACCTTCACGAGTACGTTCACCAACACCAGCAAACACAGATAAACCTGAGTGAGCTTTTGCGATGTTGTTGATCAACTCCATCATGTTTACAGTTTTACCAACACCGGCACCACCGAACAGACCAACTTTACCACCTTTGGCGAACGGGCAAAGTAAGTCAATGACTTTAATACCAGTTTCTAAAAGGTCAGTAGAAGCCGCTTGTTCTGCATAAGAAGGCGCTTGACGGTGAATTGGTAAACGAGCTTCAGTACCAACAGGACCAGCTTCGTCGATAGGGCGACCAAGAACGTCCATGATACGACCTAAACATGCAGTACCTACAGGTACAGAGATAGGCGCGCCAGTGTTAGTTACAGTAAGACCACGCTTAAGGCCTTCAGTAGAACCCATTGCAATAGTACGAACTACGCCATCACCAAGTTGCTGCTGAACTTCTAATGTAGTTTCAGTACCATCAACATGGAGAGCGTCATAGATCTTAGGAACGCTGTTACGTTCAAACTCGACGTCGATAACCGCGCCGATGATCTGAATGATACGACCGCTACTCATTGCTGTCTCCTCAATTCAAACTAATAATGTTAAACGGCAGCGGCACCACCAACGATCTCAGAGATTTCCTGAGTAATCGCGGCTTGACGCAGCTTGTTATAAATAAGTTGTAGGCTCTTGATCAATTCACCCGCGTTATCAGTTGCAGCTTTCATTGCAACCATACGAGCAGACTGTTCACATGCGATGTTTTCAATCACACCTTGATAAACCATAGACTCAATGTAACGAACCAATAAACCATTTAGAAGCTCTTCAGCTTCTGGTTCATAGATATAGTCCCAACCGTATTGACGATTTAGGCCTTCGCTTTCCTCAGCAGCTGCTAAAGGAACAAGCTGTTCGATTTTTTGGTTTTGAGTCATGGCGTTGACAAAGCCGTTTGACACTAGATAAATACGATCTAACTCGCCTTTATCAAACGCGTCTAACATCACCTGTACAGAACCAGTTAACTGTTCAAGACTCGGAGCATCACCTACGTTTGTAGTTGCACCAAGAACTTTACCGCCGTAGTTTTTAAAAAACGAAACCGCTTTTTGACCAATTAAAGCAAATTGAACTTCAATTGACTGCTCTTGTTGCTGTTGTACGTGTTTGACCACTTTTTTGAACAAGTTAATGTTCAAACCACCAGCAAGGCCGCGATCTGAAGAAACAATGATATAGCCAACGCGCTTTACAGGACGTTCAACCATATAACGGTGTTTGTATTCAGGGTTCGCTTGTACCAAATGAGCAATTACACGGTGCATATTTTCGGCATACGGACGGCCTTGAGCCATGCGCTCTTGCGCACGACGCATCTTAGAAGCTGCTACCATCTGCATCGCGCGAGTAATTTTCTGCGTGCTTTTGATACTAGCTACTTTGGCGCGAATTTCTTTTAAATTTGCCATACGCTTAACCTAGTATTCGAAAGCCCTTTCGAGCTTCCGAAGGTTGATCCGTGAACCAAACCAAAACCAGATTCAACACAGTTGAATCTTAGTAAGTTTGAGTCGCTTTAAAGCTTTCAATACCTGCTTTGATTGCTGCTTCGATTTCTTTATCGTAAGCACCAGTCTCGTCAATTTTTTGCATTAACGCAGCATTTTCTGAACGGAAGTAAGAGATCAACGCAGCATCAAATGCAACGATTTTCTTCACTTCTACGTCAGCCATGTAGCCTTCGTTAGATGCATAAATTGAAACAGCTTGGTCAGCAATTGAGTATGGAGCATATTGTTTTTGCTTCATAAGCTCAGTTACACGTTGACCATGTTCAAGCTGTTTACGAGTTGCTTCGTCAAGGTCAGAAGCGAACTGAGCAAACGCAGCTAATTCACGGTATTGCGCAAGAGCGGTACGGATACCACCTGACAATTTTTTGATGATCTTAGTTTGAGCAGAACCACCAACACGTGATACAGAGATACCCGCGTTCACAGCAGGACGAATACCTGCGTTGAATAATGATGTTTCTAAGAAGATCTGACCGTCAGTAATCGAAATTACGTTTGTAGGTACGAATGCAGATACGTCACCGGCTTGAGTTTCAATAATCGGTAATGCAGTTAATGAACCAGTTTGGCCTTTAACTTCACCGTTAGTGAATTTCTCAACGTAGTCAGCAGATACACGTGAAGCACGTTCAAGTAAACGTGAGTGTAGATAGAATACGTCACCAGGATATGCTTCACGACCTGGTGGACGACGTAGAAGCAATGAAATTTGACGGTAAGCAACAGCTTGTTTAGACAAGTCATCATAAATGATAAGCGCGTCTTCACCGCGGTCACGGAAGTACTCACCCATTGTACAACCAGCATACGGAGCAAGATACTGCATCGCTGCAGGATCAGCTGCAGCAGCTGCTACAACAGTTGTGTACGCCATAGCGCCAGTTTCTTCTAGCTTACGCACAACGTTAGCGATAGTCGATTGTTTTTGACCAATTGCTACGTATACACATTTAATGCCAGAATTTTTCTGAGCGATGATCGCATCGATCGCCATAGCTGTTTTACCAGTTTGACGGTCACCGATGATCAACTCACGTTGACCACGACCAACAGGGATCATTGTATCTACTGATTTATAACCAGTTTGTACAGGTTGATCCACTGATTGACGCCAAATTACGCCTGGTGCTACTTTTTCAACAGCATCAGTAAGTTTTGCGTCAATAGGGCCTTTACCATCAATTGGGTTACCAAGAGCATCTACTACACGGCCTAAAAGTTCTGGACCAACCGGAACTTCTAATACACGACCTGTGCAACGAGCTTTTTGACCTTCTTGAAGGCTTAAGTAGTTACCTAAGACAACGGCACCCACTGAATCCTGTTCTAGGTTCAGTGCCATACCAAATAAGCCGCCGTCGAATTCGATCATTTCACCGTACATTGCATCAGCAAGGCCGTGAATGCGCACAATACCGTCGGAAACCATAACAATGGTCCCTTCGTTCTTAGCGGTCGCGCTGGTGTCCAGATCGCCGATACGCTGTTTAATGAGCGCACTGATCTCGGATGGATTCAGTTGTTGCATTGCGCTATACCTCAATCTTTTTAAAGTTCAGTCTTCGAGCTGTTAAGCAAGAAGACGAGTCCGCATTTTTTCAAGCTTGTTAAGCGCAGAATCATCTATCACTTGGTCGCCTGCACGAATAACTACACCCGCGATCAACGCTGGGTTAACTTCTACAGAAACATTTACGGCAGCTTCGAATTTTTTCTCTAATGCATGCGCAAGTAATTGTTCTTGTACAGAAGTCAATGGGAATGCAGATTCAATCACTACATCCACAGTATTGTTATTCTGTGATTTGAGCTGTTCGTATTCTTCTGAAATTTCAGGAAGAAGTGCCAGACGGTCATTATCGGCAAGCAATGTCAAAAAGTTTGACACTGCTGCTGTCTGGTCTTCACCTAAAACTTTTGCGAAAACACTTACCTGCTCAGCAGGAGTAAGCTCAGGGCGATTTAGATAAGCTGAAAATGCTTCGTCTTGCACCGCAGCACTGAGCAAATTCAATGCATTTGACCAAGCGTCAGTTGCATTTTGCTCAGAAGCGTAAGCAAATGCTGCTTTAGCGTATGGGCGTGCCAACGTCAAGAGTTCAGCCATAATCCGCCTCTCTTAAAGTTTAGCAGCCAGCTGAGTCAGCATGGCATTGTGAGCTTCTGCGTCAACTTGCTGGTTCAGAATTTTTTCTGCGCCAGTAACTGCAAGAGCAGCAACTTGTTGACGTAATTCTTCGCGAGCAGCATTGATTTCAGTATCAACAGCTTCTTTCGCTTGTTGACGAATACGCTCACCTTCAGCCGCAGCTTGAGTACGCGCTTCTTCTACCAATTGCGCACCACGACGGTTCGCTTGTTCGATCAATTGAGCCGCTTGTGCTTTAGCCGCGTCTAATTCAGCTTTCACTTGTGCTTGCGCATCCGCAAGGTCAGCTTTTGCTTTTTCAGCAGCGTTTAAGCCATCAGCGATTTTACGCTGACGCTCACTAATCGCATTGATTAGTGGTGGCCATACAAACTTCATGCAGAATGCGACAAAAATCGCAAATGCAATCGCTTGGCCAATCAATGTGAGGTTGATATTCATTGCTATTCCTCAATAGTTTAATTTAGGAATTAAGCTGATTAACCTACAAATGGATTAGCGAAGATGAAGAACAAGCCAATACCAACACCGATCATAGGCACAGCATCAAGAAGACCTGCGATTAAGAACATACGAGTTTGAAGTTGTGGAGCCAATTCTGGTTGACGAGCAACAGCTTCTAAGAAACGGCCGCCTAGAAGACCAAAACCAATCGCAGTACCTAAAGCACCAAAAGCGATCAAGATAGCAGATGCAATTGCAACTAGACCTAAAGTGAGTTCCATGATAATTCCTCAGAGGTTAGGTTTATACCAAATTAAGTTAAAAAATTGTGTGCCCAACCACCCTTTGACAGTTGAGCAATACCATTAATGCTTTTCGCTAGCCATACTCATATATACGATAGTCAACATCATGAAAATGAATGCTTGTAACGTAATAACAAGAATATGGAAGATCGCCCAAGGCACAGACAACGCCCACTGGATCCAGAACGGTAGTAATGCGATCAAGATGAAGATCAACTCACCCGCATACATGTTACCGAACAGTCGAAGAGCCAATGAGATTGGACGTGCAATAAAAGTTACTAATTCAAGAATAATGTTTACTGGAATAAGTAATGCTTTTAAAACTGGGTTACTTGGGTTAAATGGGTTAAGTGCAAATTCTGCACCGAATCCGACAAGACCTTTCTCACGGATACTATAGAAAATAGTTAACGCAAATACTGATAATGCCATACCCAAGGTAATGTTAGGATCAGTAGATGGAACGATTTTGAAGTAAACGTGGTGAGGATCCATACCAAACACGTTAGCACCGATCAATTGAGCTGTATAAGGAATCCAGTCAACAGGGATCAAGTCCATCAAGTTCATGAGGAAAATCCACACGAAGATGGTCAACGCTAACGGCGCGATTAAGCGCGATTTGCCATGGAAAGTGTCACGGACACTTGAGTCAACGAACTCGATAATCATTTCGATTGCAGACTGGAACTTGGTCGGAACACCAGAGTTTGCAGCTTTCGCTACAACCCAGAACAACAAACAGAAAACAATACCAAGGCCAATAGACCAACCCATTGAATCCAAGTGAATAGCAGTGAACCCCATCTCTTGAGCTTCTTTAGCAGTCTCAGCTAACTTCCAAGTACCATCTGGCATTTTGCCATAGGTCAAGTTAGTCAAGTGATGCTGAATGTACTCGGTCGAAGTAAGGGCATGTTCTTCAGCAGCCATAAATCACACCTGGTCAATGTCAAAACTAATAGAGAAAACGAATATCGCGTGCTGCCTGATATCTCGTTACTCTCCAAAAAACTTTTCAATTTTTTGTTGTGTTTATACTCGTTTTTTTAAGCGTGTTGCCCAAAAAGGAGCGACCCACGACATACTTTGTACGAGCATAAAACCACAAAACAATGCCACCGCTGACAACGGCTTGACATTGATCAAAATCAAAATGAATCCAACAATCACGATTGCAAACTTGCCCATTAAGCCACGATACATGTTTGACAGCACCTGTTTAGAGGCACGGGCACCAGCCGCACGAAACGACTGCCATGAAAAGTAGCTACTTGCTAGCCAACATACCAACGCACCCAAAGCTGCACTATATGCTGTGATTGTGTCTTTAAGGACCCAACCAATCAGGGCTGAAACAGGAATCATTACTGCTTGTAAGATGACTAAAGCTTTCGCTAATCGTCGATCAATCATGCGACTAGTTCGACTCATTTTTGTTCACTCACAGCAATTCTGCTTGACAAGTTTAACTGATGATTATTTTTAATCGCAGGCATTATAGAGTTACACCCCTTAACTTGCAATCTTTTCCCGACCTTAGTCGTGTTTTTTTAAATTGGCAAACTGCTTTCAAACTAATCAATAGTTGTTTATTTTTTACTTTACTTTCGTGCATTTAGTGTGCATTTAAGGGTTTCATCAGCCAACATCTTCCATGCTGTTACAAAATCCCCTGCCCCACTCATCGTTTCGTCAACTGGCTGAAAGACGATACCACCGAGCTTTTGATACTGATTTTGACTGGCATGTGCTTCTGCAAGTAAGCATACTTTTGGCTGCGCGCGATGGTCTTTCAGGTACTTGATTTGTGCCAATGTCGGTGCGACATGTGGATCATCTGTCAACGCACCGGTAAATTTCAAATTCAGTGAGCGCTCAAGATATTGATAGGCATCGTGGTAAGACCAGTAAGGTTGAGCACGGCTCGACACATCGGTTTTTTGTGCAGTAACCAAGAGTTTCTGCGCAAATGCACGTGCATTGGCCCAATATTTTTCACGATGTTCTGGAAACTGTTGTGAACGTAACGCGGCTATAAAAAAGCCGATTCGAACTGCATTGTTTGGTTCAAGCCAGACATGCGTATCGATTGTGCCTTTTAATGCATTGCCACGAACATCACGTAATGGCAAAGCACTGATAATACCTGAGTCTAAAATAGCGATACTTTTGCCACTTTCACCCAACATTTTTGCCAATGGTGCTTCGTGCGCGTGACCTAACCATAAAACGAGATTGGCATCTTGCACGGTTTTACGGTGTGCAGGCGTCAAGCTCACATCATGTCCAGATTGATGGTCAAGCAGTAATTTCGGTTGCTCTACACCCTTGAGTACATCCTTTGCGATTAGATAAATCGGTTGTGTAGAAACAACGAGACCTTGCGCCCAGCTCATCACACTGAATAAAGCCAAACTACAAAAAAGAATTACACGGGACATGGGGAGAGAGCACCATAAAATGAATAGTGTTATAATATAACAAAATCGTAAAAAAACCTACGTCTGTTCGTAAGTCCTTACGCTTCATGTTAAGATTTAAAGTCTTTTTCTTTATACAGTTTCGTACTCGAGGTTGGCTATGAGCGCATGTTCACACGAACATCATAATGCTTTGCATGGTGTACACGATCATCATAATGTCGAACAGCGCCTTGCTGAAGCTGAGAGTCTCTGTAGCGCGACGGGTGCTCGACTTACGCCCTTGCGTAAAGAAGTATTGGAACTGATCTTGAACGCAACGGGACCAATGGGTGCTTATGACCTTTTGGCTAAAATCAAAAGTGAGTCTGACCGACCTGCAGCGCCACCGACGGTATACCGTACGCTGGATTTTCTGCTTGAAAAAGGTTTGATTCACCGTCTAACGTCGATTAATGCTTACATCCCGTGTTGTCATCCGCGCGAAGGACATCAAGCCGCATTCCTGATTTGCACCGATTGTAAAATAGTCAAAGAAGCATCTGCTCAAGGCTTGATGGCGCAACTCGATGAATTGTCTGCATCCGATGGCTTTACTGCACATCACAGTATTATTGAAATTTCAGGGATCTGTCAGCAGTGCCGCAGCAAACACTAAATATGAAGCCCATTGTGGCTTTAGAGCATGTTCATGTCCGAATCGATGAACGTGACATTTTAAAAAATGTAGATTTCGCCTTACACGAAAAAGAAATTGTCACCTTGATTGGTCCTAACGGTGCAGGCAAATCCACGCTCATCAAAGTGTTATTGGGTATTGTAAAACCTGTATCTGGTAAAGTGATCAGCATACAAAAATTAAAATTCTCATATGTGCCACAAAAATTTAATCCATCACACAGCTTACCGCTACGTGTGTGTGATTTATTGGCATTAGAAAAATGTGATGCCAGCATTAAGCAAGAAATTATTCGTGATACAGGCATTGCCAAGTTACAACAATCTAAAGTTCAACAACTATCGGGCGGCGAACGTCAACGTGTATTGATTGCACGGGCTTTATTGCGTCAACCGAATGTATTGGTTCTGGATGAACCTATGCAAGGTCTAGATATCCAGTCTGAAGCGGAACTGTATGACTACGTGCGTAGCCTGCCTGAAAAATATGGCTGTGCAGTTTTGATGGTCTCTCATGATTTACAGTGGGTCATGCAAGGAACACATCGTGTAGTTTGCCTCAATAAGCATATTTGCTGTAGTGGCTTGCCTGAAAATGTGCAGCAACATCCTGAATATCAAGCGATCTTTGGGACAAACCGTGTGTTCTATCAACACCATCATGATCACTGTGCGCATGGCGATAGTGCAACGCCTTGCCAGCATGACTCTCGTCCTCATATTCACCCTGAACCGGAAGCATAATCCATGATGGAATGGCTACAACTCCTTTTGCCAGCATGGATCATGGGCACTTTGCTGGTGTTCCTGACTGCACCGCTTGGCTGTTTAATGTTATGGCGTCGCATGTCATTTTTTGCGGACACCATGGCACATGGCACCTTACTCGGTGTCGCCATTGCCGGTGCAATGAGTCTACCGCTTTGGACGGGCGTTACATTGATTGCGCTCTTATTGGTTGCAATCTTATGGGTGTTACACGATCCACGCTTGCCCAATGACGCCTTGCTCGCGCTTTGTTCGGCTACACTCCTGTGCTCAGGCTTACTCTTCATACAACATTTGCCAAGCTTAAGACCTGAATTACTCAGCTATTTATTTGGTGATTTACTCACCATTTCTTGGTCAGATTTGCCTGTCTTTGCAATGGTGATCATTGTGGCACTGACCGTGCTGTATAAAAGTTGGCAATCGCAGATTCAGATTGCCATTGACCCCGATATTGCGGTCAGTGAAGGTGTCAGCGCCAAATGGCAACGTCTGATTTTTATGTTGTTACTGGCCTTATTTACCGTATTGGCTTTACGTGCTGTCGGCTCATTGCTGATGGGTGCACTGTTAGTGATTCCTGCATTAACCGCTCGTTTATTGGCAAATTCTCCGAAGCAAATGGTACTGTGGTCTTTCATCATTGCCCAAGTCGGTGTAACTGTAGGTTTATGGTCAAGTGCTGGTTTAAACACCTCTACAGGACTGACCATTGTATTAACTATGGCGCTGCTCTTTGCCCTAATTTTTATTATGCAAAAATTTAAGAAAGTGGCTTAAGTAGCAACGTTCATTGTTCAATTCGCGACATATCAAAAAAAAAGCCATGCAGTTGCATGGCTTTTTTTGCACGTCAAATACGATACTCAGAATCATCTCACTGGATTTATTGATGCACCAAACTCAATAAACTCGCAGCACAAGCAAATAATACCGCAAAGGTTCGATTCAAATATTTTTGTTGTTTGGGTGATTTTAATAACCGCAGCACTTTTGCAGCGAGACCGGTATACCCCGCCATGACAATCAGATCGATGCTAATCATCGTTGCAGCCATAATGACATATTGAATCCATTGGGGTTTGGATAAATCTAAAAACTGCGGCAAAACAGCCAATAAAAATACAATCGCTTTAGGGTTGCTCATATTGACCAAAAAGCCATGTAAAACTAATTTTGAAGGTGATTTATTTGGTAAATCTTGTTGGATTTCAATTGACTCTGTTGGCGCTGTCCACTGTAAATAAGCCAAATACAATAAATAGCCCACACCAAACCATTTCACGATCAGAAAAGCCCATGGTGTCGTCGCAAATAAGAACCCTGCCCCAGCTGCAACAATGACTATCTGAACCAAAAGTGCCAATTGCAGGCCGATGGCATTCCAATACCCATGCTTAAACCCATAATTCAAACCACTCGACATAGACGCAATTGCACCTGCACCTGGGGAAACACTAATCACCCAACATGCCAACATATATGCAATCCAGATTTGATAGGACATCATTAGCTCAAGTTTGAAATGGGTCTGTATTATAGACATTTACTCTATTTTCATGACAATAATGCACGCTAAAAGGCCAAATGAAGGCTACACTCTCAGCGCTGCTTAAGGCACAATACACACAGCCACTCAGAAATTATAATTTTTAGGAGCCATGAATGTCTGCTCAATCTGTAATTTTGCCATTACCCTCAGATCATGCTCGTTTTATTGTTTTACGTTTAAAAGATTTAACGATTAGCGAATTAAAAGAACAACTTGAAGACTTACTTAATACTCGTGATCGTCTGATTACCCAACATCCAAATGCACAGATTAAAACGGCTGTGGCTTTTGGACCAGAACTTTGGGCACAACTTTACAGTCAATCCCCGGCAGGCTTTAAACAACTTGATCCAATTCAAGGTTCATTTAACATGCCTGTAGCCCCAGCAGATGTATTTATCCATATTGCAGCACAGCGTACAGATATTTGCTTTGCGCTGAGCCAAGCATTCTTTGATGGTATTCAAGATAAAGTTGACGTACTGGATGAACGTGTGTGCTTCCGCAATTTTGATGGCCGTGATTTAACCGGCTTTATTGACGGAACTGAAAATCCGCAATTTCCAGATGATCGTGCTGAAACAGCATTACTAGCTGAAGAAGCTGGCGTATTTGCCAATGGCTCTTTTATTTTTGCACAGCGTTATGCGCATAATTTGGATAAATGGAAAAAGCTGAAAGTCGATGCGCAAGAGCATGTAATTGGCCGTACTAAACTTGAGTCTATTGAGTTAGATGAAGATGAACAGCCTGAAAACTCACATGTATCACGTACAGTTGTAGAAGATGGTGAAGGTGAAGAAATGGCGATTTTGCGTCATTCACTCCCTTATGGTGATGGCCGTGGCGATCAAGGCTTGTTCTTTGTGGCATATACCAATGATTTAAGCATTATCGACAGCATGCTAGTACGTATGTTTGGCACCAGTGGTGACGGCATTCATGACCGCTTACTTCACTTTGTCACTCCTATGGATGGCGCTTATTACTTTGCACCGAGTGAAGAGTTATTGGAAGAAGTGCTGGAAGGTTGAATAAATAAAGCCGACGAGAGTCGGCTTTATTTTTTAAAAATGCTTAAGCACAACCTTCCATTAAAGTTAGGTTAGTATCACCTACTTTTATACCTATAATTTTTTTGCTTTCGATATCATACCGTGTACCCTTTGTTTTATCATGATTCCAAATAATAATTGAATAATCATTTTGAGATTCACCATATGGATTTATTTTTTTATCAATCACTGAATTCTTATATTTTTCATAAATTTTACTTTCTTCATCCCCTACTTTAATTCCTAGATTCGTAGAAACTCCGAGTTGATTTGAAGAAATTACAGAAATTTTATTATTAAGAACTTGAAAATCCACATCGGATTTTATTTTTCTATTTTTAGCAAAAAAACAATTATCTACTCTACTATTTTCAATTTCAATAAATTCATCGTTAATTCTTTGATTTACTTCAACTCCACCAAAACCATTTTCTGTAAATATAGCATTTACATTATCATTTCGTATAACTTCAACTTCACTCTTTGATTGTTCTGTGCATGCTATTAATAAAAAGTATATTAAAAAACTAATAGTAAAAACTGATTTCTTTTTCATTATAAATCTTCCACTTTTGGAGAAAAGTCATGTAGATGAATATGATGATTATGATCCTTCCATGACTGCGAATGAGGCAATAATGCATTTTTTTTAATTTTCACTGGATGTGAGCCAAACAATTTATAGCCAAATTTAAATAACTCTTCAACAAAAGCGACATTTTTATTCCAATCAAAATGATCATGAGAAGTATATGTTACTTCTGTCATATGTCTATTATTAATAGCTATATATCTAAAATCACCATTTATACCATTCAAATGACTTACACTTTCACCTGGGGAACCATCCCTACAACTAAATCCAGATCCAATATATTCGGCATAACCCAAATTACACATAGCACCAAGAACTGCAGACATTGATAATCCTGATAAATAATACCGACCATCACCACTAATAATATTCCACTTATAACCTAAAGATCCACTTTTGTAATATTTATGTTTACGTTGATCAATCAAATATGTATTACCACCTGCCTTAACACCTTTTGATTGCCATTTATCAGCTACTACAAATTGAGACTTACCTAAATTATAAAATCTTCCCACCGAATCATAGTAAATAAATTCTGCATAACCAGTAGCAGCCTTATTTTCACGCTTAATCTTACCATCATGGTAAATATGATAACGTGTTGTATCACTTGTAGGTGGAGATTGATTACTAACAGTTGTTAGTGGCTCACCGCCATTTTCCGTGTATGTATTATCTTGAATAGGCTGATTTTTTTCAGCCTCTGATTTTGCTCTTTCTGCCTGTTCTTTTGCTTCTTTTTCCTGAGCTTCTAGTTGCTTTTTTCGCTGCATTTGGTCAGATTTTTTCTTGAGTTCATCTGCTTCCTTACGCTTTTGATCGGCAATTTCATATAGCTTTGAAGCTTTTACAAATCCCTCATTAACTTTAAAATGCCTAATTGGTATTCCTTTCAGAACACGGAGCTTCTCCAGCTCTTTATTTTTTATTCCAAAGCCAAAAACAAAACCCAATAGCATTTTAACACTAATATCTCCATTACTATCTGTTCTTTTCGCAATTTGCTTATTTCTATAAAAAATACTTACTAGAGTATTTGTTACATTTTCATTATTTTCTTTAACATTAATTTTAAAAAAACATACAGGTAATTTAATTTTAACAGTCTGATTAGATAAAGACTGTTCAACTTTAAAATGATGTATCTTTTGACGTTGTCCAGCTCCAGATACTGAAACCTCGATATCTTCGCCTACTTCAGCCACTACACCTTTTTTAGTCCCTGATGAATCTGCTGTATGCTTTTTTATATTCCCTTTATAAGTTAAGTAAAAACCCATATTAGAAATAGCTTTCTTTGTATCCTCTTCTATAATTTGAATATTAAAACTCACATCTTTTATATTACCAGTAACTACTTCTTTTTTTTCTTCAGATGTATTCTGTTCATTTCTTACTTCTTGAGGTGTTTTATTAGACTGAGGCTTTGATTGAGGCGTATTATTTTTTTCTAAATTCGCTTGAAATATTGAAACATCAAAATCTTTTAAGGTTGCAATTTGTTTTTGATCAGCTTTTTGAATAATAGGATTAGATTCTTTACCATCAGCTACAATTTTAATCTCAGTTGATGGGTGTCTAACAATGACAGGGAGACTGCCATTTTCATCACTTTTAACCCGAACCTTCGTCTCTGCAGAAAAGGATTTTCCTGAATATATTGAAACAACTGTAACTTCTTTATTTATTAATGCCTTTTCATTTTTATCTTTTAGATTTATATATATTTTTCGATTACAACACTGCTCTAAATCAAATCCACCAAAGTCTTGAATATATTTTTTAATATGTGTTCCATTACCATCTGTTTGTTTATGACTAGAAAATTTTGAAACACCTAGAAAAGCCCCCAAACCTCCTATACCAACCAAATGCATGCCAGCGATAACGCCAGACTCATTAATCTCTACACCTTGAATCACCCGACCAAAATGCTCATTTAAATTATTATTTCTAATCTGTTTACATAAATAATTAATCCATTCTTTTATTACTTCATATTGAATTTGAGGATTATTCAAAAATTCAAATTTCGAATTTATATTTTTTTTACCTGACCAATGTCCTGACCAATTATTAGAGTCAAATTGATTCTTCCAATTTTCATGCAAAGCAGATCCTTTCTTTGCCTTTTTAATATCTTCATAAGAGATCCCTTTATCACCTAAATAATATCCTAACTCATAAAGTGCAGACTCCCCCCATTGAAATAAACCCAAATATCCAGCATCATTAATTTTTTTTGCACACCATAGATTTATTGGATGATTTAATGACAAAGATAAATCTGATGAGGATTCTTTAAAGCTAACCGCTTCAATAAAACCCGATAAATTAGTTTCAAAATTTCTAGTAGTACCATCCTTAAAAGTGATTGTTTTTTTCATTATTATTACTCTTTGTACCAATCATTAGCTTTATATTTTTCCATACTTACAGATGTATTATTTTTTAAATAGCTGTTAAGTATAAATTTTAATTCTTGATCCTTACCAACCTGATTGCAACTTAAAACTACTGACTGATCTTTACTATTTATTTTTCTAAAATATGCAAAAGCATTTTTTTCATCATAAATTAACCAAACATTGTGCCCATATTCTTTGTATTCGGCATTATAAATATTATATATTTTTTTATTATATGATATTTTTTGACACTGTCCTGTTGATAACCATTGTGATTTATTTGTTTTTAAATTCAAATCATTAATTACTTGCAAGCGATTTAAGCTACTTTTATCTCTACCAAAATTCCAAATATGTTCACATTCAACTTCCTCAAGCACCTGTATCTTTTTAATTGGCTGATTCCAATAACTCATACAGTCTTTCGAACTTTCCGCATATAACGTTGAGCTATTTAAAAATACAACTATAGCTATTATTTCTTTTATTTTTTTCATAAACTCACCCTTAAATTCCAAAACTCTTAAAATCATCTTCTAAATTATTATCGTCATCAATTTCCTCAGCATCGTGATTATGATCATCTTCATGACCGCCACAGCATGCTTCACCTAAATTATCCTGAGAAACATCTTCCTCCATAAGAAATAATTTATCCGAATCAATCTCAGATTTTCCTAACAGTCTTATTTCTACATTGTCAGGATTATCACTAAAGATTCTTTGAGTACGTGCATCTTTGTCAAGCAGGCCTATAAATTCCGTATTTTTATTTTTATTTATAACTTTATATTTAAATCCATCTTCCAATAATTCTTTAGAAATTAGATCTTTAAAATCAAATCTCCGACTAAAAACCCCACTCTCAGGCAGCTTAGGCAATTGTGCATTTACAGTCGCTCCTCCCACAAAACTATGCTGCCCCGCCTTACTCTCAAACTTGCCGCCTGTCGTGGTAAATATTCCGCTGCCATTAATTTTCAGCTGTGAACCTCCTGCAGTCAGCACAATTTCTTTAGGACTGGTAATTTCAATTTTATCTTCTGTTGAAATGAGCTTAATCACCTTTCGTGCAATTGCTTCAATAGCATCATCTTGGGCTTGTAATTCAACTTTCCCTTTTGCGGCATAAGCACTCAGGCCCTTTTGAGCCGCAAACAGACTGATTTTGTCTTGTGCATGACCGACAATATTCTTTTGAGCACTGAAATTAATCGAACCTTGCGCACTTTCTGCAATATCCTGCGATGCTTGTAAAACAATATCTTCCGGTGTAGTGAGTGCAATACCATTAGGTGATGCAAGCAACATCAACGCTTGGCGGAATAATTTGCCTTGTTCTTGTTTTGCCGCTGTATTGGATTTTTCTAAACCCTGCGCATAGCCTTCCATAAAGCCTTGTACTTTTTCTAATGCTTTTATGGGTGTCATCGCTGGTGGCAAACCAAAACCACCATTATTCAACAAATCATCAGGGTTAAATTTGATGTCTTCGATCAATTTACCCACATCTTTTAATACTTTTAATGGATCTTCTTTTAGGTTACTTTTCAGACTTGCAACCCGCCCTTGAATCACATCCTTACCATTTTCTTCAATATGATCTATGACAGACTTTAAGTTATCAAAGGCATCTTCGGCATCATTAAAAAATGATTTAAATTCTTTTACTGTACTTTTGACATCATGTGCGATTGAGCCCATTTCTTTGACAAAACTTTTGCAGTTTTTTAACGCTGCCAATGGGTCTCGACTTAGCTCCTCCTTGAACAAATTTAAAGTCGCTTTAACAGCTTCGGCAGTACTTTTGATTTCTAAAGAGTTTATTAACTTCGGCAAACGATTAATCACATTTAATGCATCGGTCTGCTGCTTTACAGCTAAGCCACTCAGCATATTCATGCTCTGATGCCCTTGATTTAAAAGCGACTGAGCTTCAGCAGCAGCAAGATGATCGGCAACTGCTTTATCCTGTGCATAGGTACTAATGAGTAACCCTTTACCTGCGCGCACTGCACCATAAGCATCTGTTCTCAGCTCAAAACCCTCACCACGGCCATGGCTACTGTCTTGTTCTTTAGGATGGCTGAGATTACCTAAATTCAGCTGTGTCGCTGCATGACTACTCTGTAATTGGGTACTGATCTGCCCCGTCGTGTCATCAAAGCGCAGTTGGTTAAAGCCTGCTCCCGCAACTTCTTGTGAGCGGATACCACTGAGTTTTTTGGTTTCAGGAAGCTGACCTTTGAGGTCAAACATGGTCTGAGATCGCTCAGCCTCATGTATTCGTCCTACTACAAAGGGACGATCCACATCACCCTCAAAAAAGTCGATGACCACGATCTCACCAATACGAGGATGGAAACGTGCCCCATAACCTTCACCCGCCCATGGAGTCAGTACATCGACCCAAGCCGAGTCACTGTCATTATCATTACTCCCTGCTCCACCATCATGACTGTGATCATCACTGCGGGTGAACGTAAACCGAACTTTGATACGCCCCCAAGCATCGACATAAATACTTTCACCTTCTGGACCGACCACTTTAGCCCGCTGTGGAAACGCAGGTGGCCGGTGTAATAAAGGATCATATTCAGGCACCACAGAAATTTGCCGACGGACCACATATAGGTCATTGGCCTGCCGTTCATCCCCTAAAGATAGCCAACGGCTCGCCGCAAGTAACTTTTCTAATTGAACCAAAATATCTTTGGGTAAATTGTTCTGGTTATAAAATACTTTGCCCAATATGAGAAATTCACGATCTGTCGTTTGATGTTGATCGATTTCAGGATGATTTTCTAATTCAAACCAGTACCCAACTTGCGCATCCCTTACACTACTGCTGGCGGTAAAATATTTGGCTTGTAATTCCTGATATTGATTGAGTTGCCGATTCAACTGATCCAATTGCTGTGTATTTGAAGTGGTCGCCTGATCTGTACCTTTAAGGTCAGTTGTCCAAGCCGAACTCATGGTCCACGCCTGCTCTAAACTTAAGGTTTCATTGTGCTGTTGCTCACTCTGTGCATGGGCACTTAAGAGCGGATTACTTTGGTCTTGTGCCAAATGTTGAGCTTGCCAACGCTGCGTTTGAATCGTGGTCGATTGTAAAAAGCGTTCTGCCACAAAACTGGTGATTGTGTCTAAACGTTCCGTGGCATGACTCCGATGAAAGCGAATTTTTTTCCGCTCTAAAGCACTATAAGCCTGATTCGTATCAATTAAACGCAGCCGCTGTGCTTGCATCGGTGCAGCCGAAAATGCGACAAATAACTCAGCTTCATCAATTAACCAATTGATCCCTTCACTACGCCACAGTCGAGTCAGAAATTCGTAGTCACTCTCATTGGCTTGCATAGTAAATGGTCGAACATCATAGTTTCGAGTCAATCCATCCATGTTGAGGCTCAAGCTCGCGGCAAATAATGCGCTTTTTTGCTGCCACTCAGTAAATAGCACTTCGGTAATTTCACGCACCGACTTATTCATAAATACACGGCTATTACGGCGCTTATGCCAAAGTGCTGTCGCATCTTCAATAATGAGTTTATATACCGTCAGGGAACCATCACTTTGACCTTGGCTGGCCCCGGTAATCACACCAGTCAGGCGACTGAGTTGACCTAGATCAGTCACTTGATCGACAGCCACTCGGCCGCCTATAAACTGCTTTAAAGCCAAATGTGCATTGGTGGATAGACAAATAATTTCTGCACGAAAGCCTTGATTGATTCGGTGCTGACCCTCAATCCGCTGAATAAAAACTTCGGTGTTTAATGGTTCATTTGAAAAATGAATGTGTAGCGCACGTTTCTGTACGCTAAAGCCAAAGTTTTCCACCATGGCGTGAATATTTTTAAGCATTGTTATTATGTATTTAATTTTTTAATGACGGCATTTTAGGAAATGATTATTTTTTCGTCTACCCTATTTTGCAAATAATTTGTTGAATTCTTCTTGTTGGCTTTTGCAACACTTTAGGATTCAAGTGAATAGGAACGTCAATGCTGGATCAATTTTACGGATCTAGCTTTTCGCAGCTGTTGAGATACTGCTACACTCAAAAAGCAATCTATAAAAAATTTAAGCTCCATGATCACAATTGAATCCAAACTACCTGCCCAAGGTGTGACTATTTTTAGCGTCATGAGCGCAATGGCTCAGCGTCTAAGTGCACTGAATTTATCTCAAGGTTTTCCTGATTTCCCTGCACCTCCTGCACTGTTAAATGCGCTAAGTGATGCGACGCAACAAGGTTTTAACCAATATGCACCCGGCGATGGACTGATACATTTGCGTGAACAATTGGTCCAACTGTTTGCCCATCGAGACCAATTAAATATTGACCCTCACACCGAAGTGACCATTACCCCGGGTGCAACCATTGGTATTTTTAGTGCCATTCAAGCCGTGGTTCATGCGGATGATGAAGTGATTATTTTTGATCCGAGCTACGACAGTTATGCGCCCAGTGTAAAATTGGTTGGGGCTCATCCCATTCACATTGCCTTAGAGACGCCACATTTTACTGTGGATTGGAATCGTGTTTCCGCTGCGATTAACGATAAAACCCGGATGATTATTGTCAATACACCGCACAACCCAACAGGTGCTGTTTGGGGGCGTGAGGACTGGCTCAACTTGATCGAACTGATTCAAGATAAAAATATTATTGTGCTGTCGGATGAGGTCTATGAGCATTTAATTTTTGATGGTCGTCAGCATCTGTCCGCTTTGTCATTTCCTGAGCTGCGTGAACGCAGTTTTGTCGTGGGCTCATTTGGTAAAACCTTTCACGTCACAGGTTGGAAAACCGGTTATTGCATTGCAGCGCCAGCCTTGATGCAAGTGTTTCGCCAAATCTATCAATTTGCAAATTTCTGCGGTGTTACGCCCGTACAAATGGCATTGGCTAACTTTATGGCAGAACATCCTGAGCACATTGCTGAATTGGCACATTTTTACCAAACCAAACGTGAACGTTTCAATGCGGGCTTAAGCCACTCTAGATTTGAGTTGATTCCGTCCGCAGGCACTTATTTCCAAAACCTTGACTACAGCGCCATACGTCCAGATTTAAATGATGTGGAAATGTGTCAGTTGTTGGCACAGCAACATAAAATCGTGGCGATTCCTGTCTCGGTGTTCTATCAAAAACCACCGGAAAATTTACGCTTATTACGCTTCTGTTTTGCCAAACAAGATGCCACCTTAGATCAAGCTGCAGAGATTCTCTCCGCGGTTTAAAGCAGTATCTGCCCAAACGTTTTTTTAAAACAGACATGTAGAAATAATGAAGCCTTGGTTACTCAAAAACTAAGGCTTTTTTGAATGCAAACATGATAGTGTTATCAGTAACTTAAAATCATAAAAAGCCGCGTCTAGGAACTGAGCATGTCAAAACAACAGTCCCTCGTTACTCAGCAAAATTTATGGAAAACGTTTTTAGTTTTTCTGGTGCCTTTGATCGCCACCAATATTTTGCAGAATTTATCTGGGACCATTAACACCGTTTTTGTCGGTCAGATGCTTGGGGTACATGCCATTGCAGCCGTCGCGGTATTTTTCCCAATTTTGTTCTGTTTAATGGCTTTTGTGATTGGACTATCGGCAGGTGCAACCGTGTTGGTGGGTCAAGCTTGGGGCGCGCAAAACCTTGAAAAAGTTCGTACCGTCGTGGGTTCCACGCTGTTTATGACCTTGATTGGTGGCAGCATCATTGCCTTTTTAGGGGTGATATTTGCCAAGCCCATTTTATTGGCCTTAGGCACAGCCCCAGACGTGATGCATTTATCTTTGCCTTATGTGCAATGGATGCTTGCCGGTAGCCCACTGCTCTTTATTTATATTATTTATACCTCGATTTTGCGTGGTGTCGGTGACAGTACAACACCGCTCATAGCGTCAGGAATGACCATTGGTTCAGGACTGATCATTACACCGGTGCTAATCGCAGGAAAATTTGGATTTCCAACATTAGGTATTATTGCCCCTGCCATTGCCAGTCATATCGGCTTTTTAATTGCCTTGGTATTTTTATATTTCTATTTAAAAAAGAAAGATCACCCGCTCAAACTCGACTTCGAGTTGATTCGTCATATTCGCCATCAACATGATCTCAGCAAAATTATCTTAAGACTGGGGATTCCAACGGGTATTCAGATGGTCACGACCTCTGTGGCTGGTCTCGTGATTGTCGGTTTAGTTAACCGCCATGGTGCTGATGCTACTGCTGCATATGGCGCGGTCAATCAGGTTTTGAACTATATCCAATTCCCGGCCTTGTCCATCGCGATTGCAGCTTCTATTTTTGCCGCGCAAGCCATCGGTTCGGGTCAATCTGAACTAATTAATCGCGTGAAACGTACGGCCATCGGGATGAATTTCATTATTACTGGTATTTTGGTGGCATTGGGCTATTTGTTCTCTAAATATTTAATGGCGCTGTTTATTACAGATCCTGAAGTTGTGGTTCTCGGTCAAGAATTGCTGTTCATTGTGCTTTGGTCGATTTTATTTTTTGGTGCCAGTGCGATTTTTGCTTCCATTATGCGGGCCAGCGGAACAGTGACCGTGCCGATGATTATTAATATTATGGCGATTATTTGCATTGAAGTGCCGTGTGCCTACCTATTCAGTGAATGGTGGGGCTTAAAAGGTATTTGGTATGCCTATGCCTTGGCCTTTGTCAGCTTATGTATCTTACAAGGGCTGTATTACCAACTGGTATGGAGACGAAAAGCCATCAAAGTATTGCTATAAGGTTCGCTTATAAAGTCTAAAGCCGATACATACTTTTAGGGTTTACATATGGAAAACCTTGTACAGATTCATACATAAAGTTTGCCGTTAAACTGCTGTTTATTTTTCAACATTTGGTTTTATATCCTGTTGATTTATCTACACTTAAAACACAATAGATTTAAAAGTTGCATATTTTCAAACAATTACAGTTTGGCATAGATTTTGTTCTTATCCCTTTTATCTTTTAAGAATAATTGGGATGAGAAATTTTTTATGTCTAAACGTCAAATAAAGCTTGGGGCTTTTATTCCAACCACCTCACAGCATGTCGCGGGTTGGCGTCACCCCGAATCGCGCCCACAAGATCATCTCAATATTGATTATGCAATTGAACTGGCAAAAACCGCAGAACGTGGTCTATTCGATGCCTACTTTCTTGCCGATGGTCTGTCTGTCCGTTGGAGTTCTGCTGTCGAAGGTGAGAAGGGTTTGGGCGATAAAGGCGTTGGCTTTGAACCCGTCACATTATTTGCTGCCCTTTCGGCTGTGACGCAAAATATTGGCTTTATTGCCACAGCATCCACGACTTATGAAGACCCTTATATTTTGGCGCGTAAATTTGCCTCTTTAGATCATATTTCTAAAGGTCGTGCTGCGTGGAATGTGGTAACGACAGCCTCTGCCGATGCCGCAAAAAACTTTAACATTCAGCAGCACCCTGAACCCAAAGAGCGTTATGAACGTGCCGATGAATTTATTGAGGTGACTCAAAAACTTTGGGACTCATGGGAGGATGATACCTTCCATTACAACAAAGAAACCGGGCAATTTTTTGATGCCCGCAAACAACATCAGCCCAATCATCAAGGTCAATATTATCAAGTACTGGGTGCACTCAACGTCTCTCGCCCACCGCAAGGCTATCCGGTGATTGTTCAAGCAGGACAATCTGAAGATGGTCGTGAACTGGCCGGTAAATATGCCGAAGTGATCTTTACTGCACAACAGAATTTAGCAGATGCGCAAGCCTTTTATCGTGATGTCAAAAACCGCTTAGTGAAATATGGCCGCCATGCAGATGACCTGAAAATTATGCCGGGCGTTTCGATTTTTGTTGCCAAGACAACTCAAGAAGCCCAAGAAAAATATGACTTTTTAAATAGTTTAATTCACCCAGAAGTGGGTTTAAGTTTATTGTCTGCTTTGGCAGGTGGCATTAATCTGGCCAAATTTGATCTAGATGCCCCTTTCCCGAAAATAGAAGATGCAGACATTAATTTCTCCAGTCGTCAGCAGATGATGATTGATATTGCCCGGAAGCACAATTTTAGTATTCGTCAGCTCTATCAATATATCGCTTCAGCCCGTGGACATTGGACCTTGATCGGCACGCCGGAACAAGTCGTAGACCAACTGCAGGAATGGTTTGAGAATGACGCTGCCGATGGTTTTAATGTCCTACCGCCAACAACACCTGCGGGGTTAAATGACTTTGTCGATCTCATCGTTCCTGAACTGCAACGTCGCGGTCTATTCCGAACAGCCTACGAAGGCACGACTTTACGTGAAAACCTCGGTCTAAAACGCCCTGAGAATCAATATGTGCTGAAGAATCAACAGGTGCAGGCCTCTTAGTAAATTTTTACAGTGTTTTTATTAACCCATCTCTAAAATGCCTCTTCCGAGGCATTTTTTCTATCTGAGTTAGGCCATCTGCATAAAATCCCTTAATTTTATTATGTGTTTATATATAAACAGATAAGTTCTGCAAGATTTTGGATGATGCATCCACAACAAGCGATTAATTTCTCTGTTGATTTTAAAACAGTAAAAACTTCACAATAAAATAATATCTTGTTTTATAACAATATTTTTATTGGCATAAACATTGTAATACTCCTAGTGAACAATAACATTTACAGAGTTTATTTATGTCAAAACGTCAAATTCGCTTAGGGGCATTCGTACCAGGGACTTCGCAACATGTGGCAGGTTGGCGCCATCCTCAGGCTCGCCCACAGGATAGTCACAATTTAAAATACTTTATTGAACTGGCAAAGACCGCAGAGCGTGGCTTATTTGATGCCTATTTCCTTGCGGATGTTCCCGTCACCGTCGATCCTGATACAACACCTGATTTGGGTCTCAATGGCACCTTCTCTGCCGGGCTCGAACCGGTATCCCTATTTTCTGCACTTGCAGCGGTAACCGAACATATAGGCTTTATTGCCACAGCGTCGACCACCTATGAAGCACCTTATAATTTGGCGCGAAAATTTGCCTCTTTAGATCATCTGTCTGAAGGTCGGGCGGCATGGAATGTGGTGACCACTTCTGGCAGTGTGGTTTCAAAAAACTATGGCATCAATGATGCGCTGCTCCCCAAAGAACGCTATGAACGTGCGGATGAATTTATAGAAGTGGCACAAAAGCTTTGGGACTCTTGGGAAGATGATGCCTTTGAATACAATAAACAGACTGGGCAATTTTTCACGGGCGATAAACTGCATCCACCTCGCTTTAAGGGTAAACATCTTGCGGTACATGGTGCATTAAATATTGCTCGTCCACCACAGGGCTATCCCGTGATTGTACAAGCGGGACAGTCTGAAGATGGTCGTGAACTGGCCGCCAAATATGCCGAAGTCATTTTCACCGCACAGCAAAAATTAGAAGATGCCCAAGCCTTTTATCGTGATGTAAAGTCGCGTCTTATCAAATATGGTCGCCATGCCGATGACTTAAAAATCATGCCGGGTGTGTCGATCTTTGTTGCACAAACTGAAGCCGAAGCTCGGGCAAAATACGATGAATTAAATGCATATATTCATCCGACTTTGGGACTGAACTTACTCAAACAATTGGGTGGTTTTACTGAAGACCTGTCGCAATTTGACCTCGACCAAGCGCTGCCAGAACATTTAACACAGGCGCAAAATGGCGCAAGCCGTCAACAACTGATTTTAGAGATTGCCCGTAAAAATAATTTTACCATCCGACAACTTTACCAATGGGTTGCAAGCGCACGTGGGCATTGGACACTGATCGGAACACCCGAACAAATAGTCGATCAACTACAAGCGTGGTTTGAAAATGAAGCGGCGGATGGTTTCAATATTTTGCCACCAACCACACCTGCAAGCTTAGATGATTTTGTGGATTTGGTTGTCCCTGAACTGCAACGTCGTGGTCTATTCCGCACGGCTTATGAAGGCAAGACCTTACGTGAAAACTTAGGTTTAAAACGACCTGAAAACCAATATGTTTTAGAAAAAAGACATACCTCTCAAGCCTCATAAACCAACGCTTGATAAAACTGAAAAACAAATGCCCCAACTGGGGCATTTTTATGGACTGAAATTGATCTAGCTTAAACGATGATCATACTGACTATATTTGATAAGCCTAAAAAAGCCCTGAATTCGGGACTTTTACATTGTCTATGAGATGGTCAATCCAGACTTACCATGCAAATTTATAATCGGCAAATCGGTGAGATAAAGGTTCAAGCAACTGATCTTTTACTGGATCACTAAAGTCAGTCAAAATGTCATTTTTAATATTGATCAGACGGACATCTTCGCGTTTACGCGGATGGGCTAAATGAATATCTACAATACGTTTAATTCGTCCCGGATGTGGCTGCATGACCACAACCCGATCACCCAAAAATACCGCTTCTTCGACATCATGGGTGACAATAATCATGGTGATTTTTTCACTTTGCCAGATTCGCTGTAATTCATCCTGTAAATTTTGCCGCGTCAATGCATCGAGTGCGCCAAAGGGTTCATCGAGTAATAAAATCTGTGGTCGATTCACCAAACTCCGGGCAATCGCCACACGTTGATTCATCCCACCAGACAACTGCGAAGGATAAGCATCTTTAAATTGGGTTAATTTGACCAACTCCAGATGCTCATCAATCAATACATCTTCTTCTGCACGGCTAAACTGACTTTTATGCAAGGCAATCCGTACATTTTCTCTTACCGTCAACCATGGAAACAGGCGATGATCTTGAAACACGATACCACGTTCCAAACTCGTGCCCTGTATAGGCTGACCATCAACCAAAATCTGGCCCTGAAACTGACGCTCTAGACCAACCAACAACCGTAATAATGTGGATTTTCCGCAGCCACTACTTCCCACAATACTAATGAACTCACCCGGCTGAATATTCAGGTTAATGTCCTTAAGTACGGTTAAGTCTTCTTGCTTTTGTGTGGGATAATGTTTCGTTAGCTGCTGAATAGAAACCGAACCAGCTTGTTCTACGCTCATATCATTATTCTCTATTTGTGCTGACAAACTTTGCTGGACTAAACCTTAGAGTTTAGCCAGCGACACTTCCGTCGATTTAATTAACACCACCACCTCTGAACCTACTTTTAAGTCTAAATCCTTCACCGAACGCGTCGTGATCACGGACGTAAAAAAGCCCGCTTTGGTTTCCACATCAATTTCTGAAACCACAGGACCCTCTACGATTTCATTAATCACGCCTTTGAATTGGTTTCGCACATTTACTGAAGTAATCGCCATTTTAATTATGCCTTTTGTTATTAAGAGAGCTTTACTATAAAACAGTTCAATCACTTGCTATATCTTGATTTATCCTTTAGTTATCCCGATTTTATTTATCTTAA
This sequence comes from Acinetobacter sp. YH12144, assembly GCF_013418345.1. NCBI lineage: Bacteria > Pseudomonadati > Pseudomonadota > Gammaproteobacteria > Moraxellales > Moraxellaceae > Acinetobacter > Acinetobacter sp. YH12144. The sequence goes on from NZ_VPCD01000009.1 coordinate 36,082, forward strand.
AATCAGATAAATAATCCACGCATGAATTTATCGGTGAAACTGATATTTAAATATCGAATTATTATTTATCTTTTATTTTTAAATCTTTCATCATGATCTGCATTTTCAACAACTATAAGAGACGATATGTCTATTTTGACCCACCCTGCAGTGCCCTCTGCACTGAAACATAAACGGGCAACAGCGACGGTCTTTGCAGACCCGTTATCGCAAGCGTTGTTGTCACGAATTGAACAAATTGCACCAAGTGAGGCCAATGCACTCATCATTGGTGATACAGGCACAGGTAAAGAATTGGTTGCACGCCAAATCCACCAATTAAGCCATCGTGCCAAAGGTCCATTTATCGCAGTGAACTGTGGTGCCTTTACCGAGTCATTAGTCGAAAGCGAACTATTTGGACATGAAAAAGGAGCCTTTACAGGGGCAATTAATAGCCGTGTCGGTTGGTTTGAAGCAGCCCATAATGGCACCTTATTTTTAGATGAAATTGGTGACCTGTCCTTGCCTATGCAAGTCAAATTACTCCGTGTTTTACAAGAAAGAGAGATCGTTCGAGTCGGCTCACTCAAATCCATTCCAATTAATGTCCGAATCATAGCCGCAACCAATGTCGATTTAGAGCATGCCGTACAGGACGGGCGTTTCAGGGAAGATTTATTCTACCGCTTACATGTGGCGTTGCTACGCATTCCACGTCTCGCAGAGCGTCGTGGCGACATTTTGCCTTTGGTTAAACACTTCATTCAGGTCTATCAAACCAACCCACATGACACACCATTACGCCTCAGCCCATTGGCGCTCAAGAAACTCCATTTACATAGCTGGCCGGGAAATATTCGCGAATTAGAAAATACCATTCAACATGCGATTTTAGTCAGTGAAAAAGGTGTGATTGAACCAGAAGATATTAGTTTTTCGAGTATTCAAAGTGCATCGTCGTTTTCGCGTGCAGAACCTTTTAACTTACAAAATGCCACCTCTGCTGTAGCCAACATCAAAGATATTCAAGATGCTGGACAGTTACTTGAGCAGACCTTTTTACAAATTTTTCAAGCCGCAAATCAACTTAAGCATGACAATATTAATGAGCTGATTGAAGAAAAATTTATCCGAAGTGCGTATCAGCACTGTCAATACAATCAAGTGCATACGGCTCGTTTGCTTGGAGTGACACGCAACGTCATTCGCACTCGCCTAATTAAATATGGCTTATTATAAATAAGTCATATTTTTATTTTCTCCACATTAAAATAATAATCCATACAAAACTGATAAATAAATAGTCATCTACATTATTCTTTATTCATTGCATTATTTAAAATATAAAAAATCAGTAATAAAAAACCTCGGTATATCCCGAGGTTTTTTATTTATTTTTCTATTGCATTTAGATTATTCCACAGGGTTGCGTTTCCACGCTGTGAAGTATTTTTCTAGTCCAATCAAGAAATAGTTGAAGGATAAACCCACGAGGGTAATGACTAAAATACCCACAAACATTTGTGGAATTTCAAAGCTAAATTGCGAATAAATAATCAGATATCCCAGACCTGCTTTGGCACCAAACATTTCTACTGCCACTAAGGCCAAAATCGAAATCGCCCCTGCCAGACGGATACCGACAAAAATCGTGGGTACGGATGCAGGTAGAATCACTTTTCTGAACAATTGATAGGGTTTTAGGCCCATGGTTCGTGCCGATTTAATCAGTAAAGGATCGACCGTTTGTACGCCTGTAATGGTGTTCAATAAAATCGGCCATGTGCATGCATACACCAACAGACTGATTTTTGAGGTTTCACCAATACCTAAAAATAAGATAAACAGCGGCATTAACGCCAGTGCTGTGGTATTTCGAAACAATTCTAACAAGGGATTTAAGGTTTCAGCCACGAGCTTGTACCAACCAATGATGAGACCTAAAGGAATGGCGATCGCTAGGGCCAAAATGAAGCCAATAATGGAACGCTTTATACTGGCCAAGAAATGGATGCCTAATTGACCGCTTTGATATAGCTGCCATGTAGTTTCCAACACCACAGATAACGGCGGTAAAAAAGCCGGATTGACCACACCACTCCGCGGCAGAATCTCCCACAGCAAGAAAAAAGCCACAATGGCAATGGTGCGTTTAAAGACCGTGTTTAACCAAGTGAATTGTAGTCTGGGTTTAATGTCGTTATAGGTTTGCGTATAACTGATGGCTTGTTTAGTCGATAACATAAATAAATCCTCTGAATATTTTAGTTATGTGCAAGCTGTTTATGTTTTTCGAGGGCTTGCGCTTTAATCACTTCTTCACTGAGCAATGACCAAATTTTATGGCGAATTCGGCCATATTCAGGCAATGAACGGACATCTTCACTCGAGCTGCGCAGGCTTTGCGGAATTTCAATTACTTCCTTAATCCGCCCCGGTCTTGAGGTCATAATCGCCACACGCTGACTCAGATAAATTGCTTCATCAATACTGTGAGTAATAAAAACAATGGTTTTTTTCGAGCTTTTCCAGATATTGATCAGCTCGGCTTGTAAGGTTTCTCGGGTTTGCGCATCTAGGGCAGCAAAGGGCTCATCCATTAATAAAATTTCTGGTTCATAAGCCAAACTTCGGGCAATCGCAACCCGCTGTTTCATCCCGCCGGAAAGCTCATTCGGATAATGCTTTTCAAAGCCACTGAGACCCACAAGCTGCAAATAGTATTCGGCTTTTTCATGGCGTTCTTTTTTTGCTACGCCTTTGGCTTCTAGACCAAATTCGATATTTTCCAGTGCGGTTAACCATGGATAGAGCGCATATTGCTGGAACACAATGCCACGGTCTAAACCCGGTTGAGTAATCTGCTTGCCACTCAGTAAAATCTGCCCTGTCGACGGTTTGGTTAAACCCGCAATTAAGTCTAATAATGTAGATTTTCCGCAGCCACTTGGCCCCACGATTGAAACAAATTCACCCGGCTGAATATCCAAAGTGACATTTTCTACAGCAACAAATTCAGGCTTATATTTTTTACTGCCGACATGGTTTTGTGCAGGAAATACCTTACGCACGTGATCTAAATGTAATGCACTAGTCATTGTTATATTCCTTTTGATTTTTGGTCTTTCGCATAGGGATTAAATTCATTGCTATAGATGCGACTGACCTCAATTTGATTTGGTTTTAATTTGTGTTCTTTTTCTAAGGCACTCACCCATGGTGCAAAATCCTGATCTTTTTGCACACCACCCACTTCGTGGACACCTGTGCCTGTGTAATATGGAATCAGTGCTGTATTTTCATTGCGTTGACGTTTTTCAATAATGCTTTCCATACGGGCAATGATTTGCTCTTTCGGCATGTGGTGTAGCCATTCTTGAGCTTTGGCCACGCCACTGACAAAAGTGCGAGCCAACTCGGGATGTTCTTGAATAAACTCTCCTCGCATCGAAAAACTCCCTGCGGTAAAGGGGCCGTATAAATCAATATCTTTAAAGATGCTGCGTACACCACCATTTTTTAAGGCACGTTTTTCCAAAATGCCAGAGAACACTGCAATATCAATTTGCCCATTCCGTAGAGCTTGTTCTGAGCTCACGGGTGGCAACATAATCAGTTCGACCTGACGGATTTCATCATCAGTTAAGCCATGACGGGCCAAATAATCTTTCACCACAAAGTCATAATGTGCCCCATAGGCATTCACTGCGACTTTCTTGCCGATAAAGTCTCGTGGGCCACGAATAGGACTATTTTCTAGCACATAAAAACCCACGTTTTGTTCAGCATCACTGCCATAAGAAGCCACTACGGGAACGACATCTAGACCCGCAGCGATGACTTTCACCACAGCACCATTAAAGGCGCCAGCAAAATCAACATCACCGGCCACCAAAGTGAGTAAATCTTGTGGCCCACCTTGTACCGTGCCGACATAACTGAGTTTAACGTCGCCTAAATAGCCCAAGTCTTGTGCCAATTCAGGTAATGACACCAGTCCCGGATAGCTTTGATAGCGTAGTTCTTTTAAAGCCACTTGCTGAGGTTCATCCACTCGCTGTGTGCTGCAACCAACCAAGGCTGTGCCACCGACCAATGCTGCAAGGAACATATTGCGCCAGAGTTGAGGAATGTTATGGATTGTCATTTTTTTCATTGTTATGTTCTCCTATCCAACCTGCTGCCAAGCTAAAACTTTACGCTCAACCCAAGTCAGTACCGTATTGAGCAACACGCCCACAATGCCTATCAGCAACATGCCAAAAATAATCAGTTCGACATCAAAAGCCTGACGCCCTTGAATCACGATATTGCCTAGACCATTGCCATAGTTCGCCAATAAAAATTCAGAGCCGATGGTGGCAAGCCATGCGAAAATCAGCCCAAGTTGTAAACCGACAAAAATCTGCGCCGAAGCACCGGGTAATATCAATTTACGAAACGCGTATGTCTTGGGAAATTGGTAGACTTCGGCCACTTCACGATATTTATGCGAAATACTGCTCACGCCTTCAAAGGTATGTAGCGCCACGGGGTAAAACACCGACAAAGTAATAAACAGCACTTTGGCGCCATGTCCCTCACCTAAAAAAGTCGAAATTAGTGGCAACCATGCAAACAGTGAAATTTGACGCAATACATGAAAGCTCGGTGCAAATAACCAATTCGAAAGGCGTGAACTCGCGATTAAGATGCCAAATAACACACCCGCTATCGCACCTATGCCATAGCCAATAAAATTACGTGCCAAACTTTCGGCAAAGCCTGTCAAAAAGCTCGGTTGTTGGAGCACGGTTACTGCTTTTTGCAGCACGAGCCATGGACTAGGAATCAACTTCGGATCGACCCAATTTTGCTGTGAGGCCACTGCCCACAGTGCGATAAATGCCACAGGTAGAACGAGTGCTTTTGCTGCTTTAACTAAGACTTGGCGCGCTGCCCCGTGTAATGAAAGAATGCTCATAAGTTCCCTCCTACTCGGGTTGCGTGAAAGCGCGCAGTTTTTTCTAACCAAGCCAGCAAGGTATCTAAGACATAGCCCGTAATACCAATCAGAATGATCGCCATGAAGATCAAGTCCATCTGCATTAGCTGACGTCCCCACACCATGAGATAACCAATTCCTTCACTACTTGCTAATAACTCGACAAAAACCAATGCCAACCACGCCTGCATAATGCCTTGACGTAAACCACTGATCACACTGGGTAGTGCAGCTGGGAAAATCACTTCTTTGAATTTCTGCCAATTGCTGTATTGGTAAACCTCTGCCACTTCCATCAAACTATTCGGCACATGAGTAATGCCCTTATAGGTTGCAATCAACAGCGGTGGTAACACAGCCAATGAAATAGCGGCAATCTTCAAAGCCTCATCGATGCCTAAGAAAATCATCAATAATGGAATCCAGCCAACTATGGGAAATTGCGCAACAAGATTCACCGTTGGAAAAATAAAGTCCCGACTACGCTTTGCTAATCCCAACACAGTACCAAGCAAAATCCCGACACTGGCACCAAGCAAGACACTCCATAAAATACGTTTGGCACTGATGGCAAAATGAAAACTCAATTCACCGCTTTGCCATAATTCGACTGTGCTTTGCCACACCAGACTCGGTGCAGGTAAAATCTGCTCAGGCAACCACTGTTTAAGTGTTGCCACATACCATAGACCCAACAACAAAACTGGCATCAGGAGTCCACACGCCACTTGCAAAGTTAGTTTTAAATAGGTCTTAAAAAAATCCAACGCACTTCGGTCACTTTGCAAGGGAACCGAATGTGCAGATACATCCGTAAGGCTCATAATTCTTGTCCTTTTACGCTCTGTTCTGAGACATCAGGTTTTAAAAATTGAATAAATTCCTGATCTTTGCTGATCAAAATAATCAGACCAATAAACACCAGCCCGATCGGTAAAAATAAATTTTGTAGTCCAACCTGTGCGCCAAATACGGCGCCTATCAAGCCACCCAACAGTCCACCCGAAGGTCCGACGAGGGCTAAAATTGGAGAAATCTTAGCCATCGCGGTTTGCTCACCCACTCGGGCGAAAGACATAAAATTGGCGATATGCAACATACCGAGCCCTAGTCCAAACATGACCGAAGCAGGCCACATCAACAGCGTGATTTTGGTTAAGGCTAAAATCAGTAATGCCGTTGCCATCAGGCTTAGGCCAATCAAATAAAACTTTTGATAACCCATCAGCTCAGCCAAACCGCCCATGCTAAATAGCGATCCCACAAAGACGATGCCTTGTACGGTCAGCAGCATCACCGCCATTGGCTCTGAAAGTGCAAAACTTTGGATAGCAATCACCACAATGAAAAAGCCAAAGTAGTTATTTGCCACGCTGCTCAAAAATTCCAATATGCAAACAATCCGCAGCGAGGCATGGGTTTTGATGAGTGCCAAAGGCGCCACAATATCTCGCCATTGAAAATGCGGGTGATTCGTCGCTTGCGGAGTGCTACGTTGAAAGCACCACGGAGCCAACAGCAAGGTGCCTAAAAAAAGCAAAGACACCACATAAAAACTTCCGCCATAGCCGAAATGCTCGATCAACAACACGCTCAGCGCAGGCGCAATCAGGAAATATCCCATCATGTGCGAACCGCGAAACCAACCCGCACGGGCTGGACCTAGACGTTTTAAGTTGCTCAAAAAAACGGTATTGATCGAAACAAAACGCATGGGTAAGACAAAACTCACCAAGGCTGTCACCGCAAAGAGATACCATGCACCGGCTTTGAGTGGCGTTAAGCTATAGATCACAGCGCCCAACACACTGCCGATGCAGAATATTTTCAAAGACCCAACGCGCTGTACCAACACGCCAATCGGCAATGCCATGATCAAAATGCCAAAATTTTGCGCTGCAGAAATTAACCCCAATTGCAATTCGGTGGCTTCTAAATGCACGGCATACAAGGAAATTAATACCCGTGCTACGCCTACACCCAGTCCAGCCAAAATCGTGAGCAGCACAAAACTGCTCATAAATTTGGTGGTTAATGGACTGGCAATTACATTGCTTTCAATCGGACGACTCATGGCTGTGACTTACTTCGGTTGACCTTGAGCATTAAATTGGCGCCAGTAACCCTCTAACTTCAGCTCTTTCAAGGCATTATTTAGATACTTCGGCTCATACCACGTTTTGGTATCCACATCACGACGGATTAAGCGTGCATCTTTGGCAATTTTTAAAGCACTATCAATTTGTGAACGATGGAATTCATCGAGCAGCGGTGTAGTACGGTCTTTTAAATTCCAACCATCCCATGTTTTTTGATAATCCACCAACGGAATGCCACTTTGTGCCCAAAGTTTATATTGCGCACTACGGTTGGCTTCTTGAGAACTCCACTGCGCTTGTTTAATCAGTGTCGTCACGACACGTTGCACCACCTCTGGATATTGTTTTTCAAAACTTTCTGTCACCCAAAAGTGCGCAATCGGTGCAACTTTGGGATCTTTAATTTCAACTAAAGTTTTCGCCACTCCACGCGCTTGCAAACTAAATGGTGAAGTAATCGTGGCATCAATATCACCTGTCGCTAACGCAGTACGTGCCGAATAGGCATCTTGCGAAATCACTCGTAAATCGCGCTCAGTTAAATTGTATTTTGCTAATACACGGTTAAAGACGATCTGACCATTGGTGCCTTTAAAGACGGAGAATTTTTTGCCTTTTAGATCTGCAAAGGATTTGGCATTAGAGCCGGCAGGCACCACCACATAAGTTGGGCCAAAACGCCCTGTTGAAAACAACACTTTGGTTTTTAATCCCGTTGAACGTCCAACCAATGAGGGCAAATCACCATGCAATGCAAAGTCAACTTTGCCATTAGCTAAAGCTTCGTTAGTTGCAGGTCCAGCCCCGGGGAAGAACAGCCAATTCACCTTAATGCCATCTTTTTTAAATTCTTGTTCAAGCACACCTCGTAAATGTGCTGTAGCTACAAAACTACCGCCCACTTTGGGTTTACCCCCCTCACCCGCAGCTGATACAGAAATACGAATTTCTTTGGGATTGGCAGCATGCAATTGAACACTTAAACCAAGTGCTGAAAGTGCCAAGAATGTAGCTGCGATTTTTTTAGAGATAATTTTCATTTTAAATGTTCCTTAATGGTTTAAATATTTGAATTAAAAGGTGTACTGAACTTGAGCTTGCAGCTCATTGGTGTCTTTTTGATTTGCCGTTTCGACATCAAACAGGTAGTGATTCAGCTGTAATTGGAATTTTGTGGTTTGCGCAAAAAACAGATTTAAGCCCAAAGAGTGAATGTCATATTCACCAATACGACCGCTCGCGGTGTCGAGATAGCTTGCGTTGTTTTTATTCGGGTTATAGCGGTCAAAACGGTAATAGCCTTGGACTGACTTTGGCCAGAAATCATCAAATTTGGCATTGGATTTAATACTGTTGTAGAACTGATCGCCCAAGGTGTAGAAAGCAGTAAAAGTATGCCCTTCCGCTTTGGCTTCTTTGATGTCTTGGGCTACAGTGTCGACATAATCGGTCTTGCCTTGCAGATATTCATAAGTCACGCCAAATGGGGCGTGGTTATAATAAATATCGAAACCCAAACGATCGCGTTTTGCAGCATTATCAGTGATTCCGCCGGCTGAAATTTTCGATTCACCTTTGATATAAGAGGCCCCAAACTTCAACTCACGGAAAATGCTGGCGTAGTCCACTGGCAAGGTAAAAGCCACACGACCGATATAATCTTTGCCGTTGTTGTCATCTGCCTTATTACTGGCGTTCCCATTGGTCAACCCTAAGGCATACTCAAACAGCGGCGCACGGTAGTTCGATGCAAAGTCGACAAAAGGTTTGGCATCTCCACGGACGATAAATCCATTTTGACGATTAAACAGTCCTAAAAAGGTCGAAGCTGCAGCGGTACTAATGGTTGGACGCAAATCTTCAGGAGACTGCACATCTAGACCAAAGGGCAATAACTGCTGACCGAGCGTAAAGTTGAGTTTGGCTGTTTCGGGGCCCGCATTGGTGGCAAAAGCGTTATAGCGAACAAAGGCATCCAGTAAATTAAAGTTACTGTTATTGGTGCCATCATTGCGTTTGCCATAACCAAAGGACAATTGATAATCGAGGTTTTTGCCTTCGTTATAATCACGGAATAAATTCCCGCGTACACCGATCAGCGCAGTCCCAATATCAAATGTCGATTTGGTTGAACCCAACACACCCGTTTCATCGAGCGCACTGGCACGTAGTTGAACCGTGCCATACAGGGTTGTGTCACGGGTCGATTTGGTGGTTTGACGTTCATATTGACGTGACTGATCGTACTTATAGTTTTCAATATCTGCACGTAAGCCGTCGATATCTTCGGATGTTGCTGTGGTTACTTCTGCAACCTGCGTTTCACCTTCAACATCAGCGGCGTTGCTCGTATCTTCTGTCGTCACAGCGGCCGTTTCGACGACTTGGCTTTTCGTCGCACCAGATTCCACGGCATTTAAGCGTTTTTGCAAACTCTCAATTTGTTGTTTTAAGCTGCTCAGTTCTTGCTGAAGTGCTTCATCGGATGCAAAACTCAGCTGACTGGTTGCGGATAAAATCAGTCCGACCGCAACGGTTAATGTGGTTTTTTTCATGATTTGGTTTCACTAACATTTTTCCCAAAGCGCAAAATCCCCCAACCCCATGCAAGGTGCATGAAGTGAATGTACTGCGTGGGTTTTTTAAAAATTAATCTGAGTGGTCGTAGGTTTTATTCAACTTATGCACGACCGAAACTCGAAGACAGCTTTTAGAATTTAAGCGCGCATCATCGCGAGTGTCATAGCACAACAACATGCCTGTTGTAGGACACGAAAAGCAGAAAGATATCGATGCGTAAAAGTACTCATAAATGTTCCATACAGTGGTGAGTTTTGTTCACTCTAATATGGCAACAACTGTGCCAACATTTTAAGTATTTATTTTTTAAAGTTTTATTATTCAAACCCGATAGATTCTGTTGGTTTTGACGCCAAAAAACTGTTGGTTATTCAACAGTTGCTTATTTCAAATCATCAGATATCTCCATTTTTATATCTCATTTTATGAAATAAGCAATACGCCTTGGGCTTTCCTTTGGGCATAAAAAAAACCCACTGACGTGGGCTTTCAATCGATTTTAATTACCGCTTATTGACCAAATTTAGTCGCCATCGCTGTTAATTTTTGATAGCCCGTCGGTAGAAAACGTTGAATTAAATCAATCGCTTTTGCATCATTACCAATCAATAAACGACGCTTATCTTTTTGTACTGCTTCAATGATTTGACGAGCCGCTTCTTCAGGTGGACAGCGCAAGAATTTATTAAAGGACTGTGCCGATTTTTGCGGGTTCATGCCTAAACTTTTCAGGCTATCATTCATTTTTGCGGCATTGGCAATATTGGTACGAATCCCGCCCGGATGAACACATAGCGCACTCACGCCACAGTTTTCAATATCCAATTCTTGGCGTAAAGATTCGGTAAAGCCACGTACTGCAAATTTAGTGGCATTATATGCCGACTGTGTTGGCTGTGCCGTTAAGCCAAACAAGCTGGAAATATTGATGATATGACCTTCACCACTTTGCTTAATATACGGTAAAAACTCCTTGGTGCCATAAACCACACCCCAGAAGTTAATATTGACAATCCACTCCAGCTCTTCGTAGCTTGCGCCTTCAACGGTCGTGCCCAATGCCACACCCGCATTGTTAAAAATCATATTCACCGAACCATGATCTTTAACGGTCTGTGCTGCCCATGCTTTCATTGCCGCAAGGTCTGACACATCGAGTTTTTGCGTGGTTACACGTACATTGCTGGCTTTCACTAAGTCTACGGTTGCCGCAAGACCCTGCTCATTCACATCGCTTAAAGACAGATGACAGCCTTGTTTCGCCAAAAGCACTGCCAATTGCTGACCAATACCTGAACCTGCACCTGTAATGGCAGCCACTTTATTTTTGAAGTTTTTCATTGTGATTCCTTATTCCTTTATGCTGCCGCTTGGCTTTATCACAGCGTGATCTCATTTGCCAATGTGTGCAGTTCGTCGACTTAATATAGTTTTGACAATACATATTGTCAATGTCATCTTAGGACGTGCTAAGCTGTTGAAATCGCCAATGCTTAAACATAGGTTTAAACTGAAATTATTGCTAAAATAAGACAAAATTCTGCTTTAGTTCAGCGTATATTTTCATGACAGATGCAACAAATCACACAGAACAACAACAGGCAAAAAATGTGAAGGAACGTCAATTTAAAGGGCTTTCTCTCAGTGAACGTAAGCAAGCGCGACGTGAAAAACTGATTGAAGCCGGTATAGAAGCCTATGGTACACATGGCTTTTTTTCCGTGACCGTGAAAGATATTTGTTTGGAAGCCAAGCTGACCGAACGCTATTTTTATGAATCATTTAAGAAAAGTGAGCAACTGTTCCAGACCATCTTTTTAAAATTAATCGATGAACTGCAACAAAACGTGATGCAAGCCATCATGCAAGCATCCACCGATTCTAAAAAAATGATTGAAGCAGGTTTAACCGCCCTACTGTTAACTTTAAAAAATAATCCCCGTATGGCGCGCATCATTTACATCGATGCTATGTTGGTACAAGAGCTACATAACCAAGCCACAATTCATGAAACCATGATGCGCTTTGACCGTATGATTCATGCCTTTGTCATGCTGATGATGCCGAATATTGATCGTTCAGAACGTGAAATTTCGATGGTTGCAACCGGTCTCAATGGTTATGTCACCCAAATTGCGATTCGCTGGGTCATGAGTGGTTATAAACAGCCGATTGACGAAGTTTTATCGTCATGTAGCGTGGTCTTTTTGGCCTTGTTGGATGCTTTTTCTGAAAAACCCAGGAAATAAATTCTGAGCTCAACACTGATCTTTACAATTTTTTGAATGATTTTTTTGTGACAGCAGCATGATGCAAAGCCCATGTTGTTGAATATTTCAGGATTTAAATTGTCACAATTTCTTTCTAAACCCCAATGAAAGATCATTTTTGCAATGATACTGTCATAATTAATCTTTGTAATAAGCCTGTCATAAATATAAAACGGTCTACCGTTTACATAAAATAGGGTATTGCGCTGTGAAAGATGACTATATTTTAATCGTCGACGACGAACTCCCGATTCGGGAAATGATCCATACTTCACTGGATATGGCTGGTTTTCAATGTCAGCAAGCTGAAGATGCCAAACAAGCGCACCAAATGATTGTGGATCAGCGTCCTGCACTGATTTTATTAGATTGGATGATGCCTGGCGGCGTGAGTGGTGTAGACCTATGTCGTCGTTTAAAACGCGATGAAAATTTGTCAGAAATTCCAGTCATCATGCTCACTGCGCGCGGCGAAGAAGACCATAAAGTCCAAGGTCTGGACGCGGGTGCAGATGACTACATGACCAAACCCTTTTCCACCCGTGAGTTGGTGTCACGCATTAAAGCGGTGCTGCGTCGCTCAAATGCCTTGGGTGGTGAAAAAACCATTGATGCCAATGGCTTAATCCTCGATCCAGTCAGCCAACGTGTCAGCTTTGGCAACACCATTTTAGATATGGGACCGACTGAATATCGTCTATTGGCCTTTTTCATGACTCATCCTGAACGTGCCTATACCCGTGCTCAATTATTAGATCAGGTTTGGGGTGGAAACGTGTATATTGAGGACCGTACCATTGACGTTCATATTCGTCGTTTGCGTAAAGTTCTTGAACCTTTCCAAGCCGATCGTTATGTCCAAACTGTTCGTGGTACAGGTTACCGTTTCTCTACCCGTGCAGACGCTGTGATGGGTTAGTCATTTTAGGTCTTTAATTTTCTATGTACGAACCGTATCCCGTCCCTGAACTTGCCAGTGAACATAAAAAATTCCGTTACAGCAGTTTATGGACTTTTGCCAAGCAGGATTTGAGACTTCTGGCATTTTTCCTACTCATTGCTGCACTCATCGGCTTTGGTATCGGGTACTTATGGATCTGCATCTTAATCGCCTTTGCAGTGTTCTTTGCATTGCAAATGCGTTCGCTGTACTTGGTCAACGAATGGATTTCAAATCGTCCCTATGATGTCCCGCCAAATTTAGACGGTATTTGGGGGGCTTTGCTCTTTAATGTATACCGTGCGCAGCGTCAAGAACGCATTGTACAAGCTGAAATGGTTGGTCTGATCGACCGCGCTCAATCTTCCTTGGTGGCACTTGCTGAAGCTGTGGTATTGATTGATGAATTACACCAAATCGAATGGTGGAACCCTGCCGCAGAAAAGCTTTTGGGGATTCAACAGCTCGATCAAGGGCGCAATATTTTAAGCATTTTAAGACAGCCCAGTTTTATCGAATACTTTACCAATATCGATTTAGCCCCCGATGGTTTGAAAATGAAATCATCAGTGCTCGAAGACCATTATGTGCAAGTCAAATTGACCCGTTTTGGTCGCGAAAGTCGTTTATTGGTGGCCTATGACGTCACACGTATGCATAACCTTGAGCAGATGCGTAAAGACTTTGTCGATAATATTTCACATGAGTTACGCACACCGCTCACGGTTTTAAGTGGTTATATCGAAACCTTTACCGATCAGGAAGATTTAAATCCACGCTGGAAACGCGCATTCGATCAAATGCAGTCTCAAACCCGCCGTATGAATGCTTTGGTTAATGACTTGTTATTATTATCTCGTCTGGAAAATGATAAAAAAGTTGCTAAAAATCAAATCATTGAAATGCCCAGCCTAATGAACCAACTATATGACGATGCACATGCTTACAATGTGGATTATGGACATACACTGAATCTCGATATTGATAGTCACTGTGACCTGATCGGATCAGATATGGAATTGGCGAGTGCCTTTAGTAACCTCATCACCAATGCAATTAAATACACCCCCAAAGGCGGTACTGTGACCATTGGTTGGCATGATGATGGTACGCATGGTTATTTTACCGTTGAAGATACGGGTATCGGGATTGACCCGAAACACTTACCCCGTTTAACGGAACGGTTTTACCGTGTGGACAGCGCACGTAGTCGCCAAACGGGAGGCACAGGTTTAGGTCTTGCCATCGTGAAACACGTTTTGATGCAACATCAGGCACACCTTGAAATTGAGTCCAAAGAAAACCGTGGTTCGCTGTTTAAAGTCGTCTTCCCTAAAGAACGCTTGTATCATGTGAGCTAAGCAGAATCATCCTGCCGGTCTTGCTGTGCTTCCAACTGTTCTTCTTGTTGTTTGGCACGGCGATATGCAGGACGCTGTTGCATCCGTTGTAAGAAAGCCTGAATTTGTGGATATCGCCCTTGAGTTCTGGTCATGACGGCTTCTAATGGAAACGTCATCTGAATATCCGCAAAGCTAAACGGTCCCGCAAAATATTCATTTTCCGCTAAATGGTTTTCTAAAAACTCGATATGTTCTTTTAAGCGAGGTCGTACAAAACCTTTTTTGACCCCATCACAAATGCGATTAGCTACGGGTTTGATGACCCAAGGTACATGGCGTGGCACATTGCTCATGACCAACTGCATCACCAACAACGGCATTAGAGAACCTTCGGCATAATGCATCCAAAAGCGATATTGTTGTTTTGAATGTTCCGCCTTGGCTGCAAAGAAATCATGCCGATCATACTTCTCTTGTAAATACTCCAAGATCGCTGCAGATTCTACCAAGACCAGTCCATCATCCTGCAATATGGGCGACTTCCCTAAAGGATGGATGACTTTAAGCTCAGGGGGAGCAGACAAATTTGGCTGGCGCAGATAAAACTGAACCTGATAATCCAGTCCTAATTCCTGCATTGCCCATAAAATCCGAAATGAACGAGATTTTTCTAGATGATGTAGCACCCGCATGGGTTCATCTCCTATATGAAGTCTAAAATTTTCTTATTTCTGGCAAGCCATTATTATTTTGAAGTACTTAAATCATAAAAAGTGTCAGATCACTGCTTAGGGCTATATCAAAACTAAATTTTGCACAGTACAGCAGCGACCTGCATTTAAATTAAACTAGAGTGGTTTTAATGTCTACACTGCGCAATAAAGTTTTTGTCACTGGGGTTTTTTCACAAATGGACAAGATTTTTTGCTCTAATTCTGCATCCAAGGGCGTTTGAAAATGTAGACGTCGCTCAATCCATTCAGCACCTTCACGGTTCGCACAAAAGTCTGCCTCAACACTAAACTCACCCAATTGAATTTGTTTATGTGCTGCATACATGCGCAAAGTAATCATGGTGCATGAAATTAAGGAGGCACACAGTAAATCATACGGTGCTAAACCTAAATCCCCGCCACCAAATGATTCGGGCTTATCTGTAATAAGTTGATGTTTTCCACTCTGAACTTCACCTGACCATGGTGCTTGTAAGGTGTTTACTGTTGCCGTTGCGACGATACCCATAATGACTCCCTCATGGTTATGCTGCACCATTTTTACCACAGGTACGGCTGTTCATTTTTATTTTTAAGTTAACGTGATGGACGCATTTTATCAGGGAACGCCGGTGCTTCTAGTCGTGGACCATCATAGTCTGGAATAGAGCCAAAGCGTTCGTCCTGATTAATCCACTGCTCACGGGCAATATTCAATTCTTCTTGTGTGCGCCCCACAAAATTCCACCACAGCAAAATCGGTGATTCAAAAGGTTCACCTCCTAATAATAAAACACGGCCACCTGCATGTAGGTCAATTTTGACTTGGGTTAAGCCCGGCTCAAGTACCACCATATTGTCTTCATTGAGCTCGTGACCATTGACACTGGCAGTCCCTTCGAGGGCCATAAAGCCATATTCAAATTTTGGATTGAGCGGCAAGACGGTACTTTGACTTTCCGAACCACGCAGATCGACACCTAATAATTCACTATGTACTTTTACCGGCGATTTAGTCTGTAAAAATTCACCGACCAAGACCGTCAATTCAATCCCGTCTTGTGTCACCACTGGCAACTCTGGGTAATGGTCAAACTGGGGCGCCATATTGATTTTGTCATCTGGCAATGCAATCCAAAGCTGCGCAGCATGCATTTGTGTTTCAGACTCTGGAGCAACCTCAGTATGCGAAATACCATAACCCGCTGTCATGAGATTGACTTGTTTGGGCTGAATTAACTGATGTGTGCCCAAACTGTCGGTATGCATCATGGTGCCATCAATCATCCATGTAAATGTTTGCAAACCAATATGTGGATGCGGCCCAACATCTAAGCCATCACCTTGAGGAAAATGCACTGGACCGGCATGGTCAAGGAAACACCATGCACCAATCATCCGTTTATGCCGACTCGGTAAAGCACGTTTTATCACTGTGCCTTGACCAATTTCAGCACGGCGCAGTGGAAATTCTTGAATGAACTGATTGACGTATTTTTCACAATCGTCGGAATGAGATATTTCTGTGTAATTGGTATTGGTCATATTCTTACCCTAAATTTGGCTAAGCCGATGCAAGGACTATCGGCTAGAGCTATGCATTTTTTCCATTATATCTGCATTAACTCAATCTTCTTCAGCTGTCATTAATACGCTGAATCACAGAGATAGGACAATCGTTTTTTTGTTGCCTAATATGACATACAGCATAACAGTTATTGATGCTTATTTAGACAACACCCAATGCGAAATTACTTGTTCAGATCACGTGAAATGTAAATTTAAGTAACACAAATTAACACTCACTTTTGACCAAACAATACCAAATAATTCACAAATCATTGAAATAACGTTTTTAATTTTAAATAAAAATGATATAGATTATTTTAGTTACATAAACTTACATACAAACCATGCTCACCCATCGGTAATCTTGCATGATTAATGAGTATAAGAAAGAATCACGTGCACTGATCCAAAAAGCCTTGAAAGGAACCTTTGTTCGCGTTCCTGCTCAATTTCGTCAAGAATTTTTCCACTATCATCGTCATCAACTTTTTAAATTCTTTTTGCAAGTCAACATCGTTGCACAATTGGCCTATCTCTCTTATGCCATAGCGGATTGGTTTATGTTGCCCGATGTGGGTTTGCTCGCGATAAGCTTAAAAACGGCCTATACCTTACTGATGATGGGCATCACATGGGGCATTTATACATATAGTAAGAGCATTTTACTCTTTGACTTGATGCTTCCCCTATCGATCGTTGGTGCTTCTGCGCTGTGGTTTAGCCTACTCAATTTATCCAATAGCCCCGATGTGCCGATCTATTTATATGCATCTTTGGTTTTTATTGTGTTAGCCAATTTATGTGTGCAAATCCGCTTTAAGGCTGCTGTGCTCATTTCTCTATGTATCAGTCTTATTTTACTGATTGGGGTGTATTTCGCCATTTCTGGCAATATCCATCAACTGCAACTGTTTATATTGATCTATTCGCCCGTGTTGTTATTTAGTTTGTATATCAGTTGGAATTCAACGCAAAAATCCAGAATTGTATTTTTACACAGTAAACTCGATCAGTTGAACCGTGAAGCGCTCAATATTATGGCGCATACCGACGTGCTGACCGGCTTAAACAATCGCCGTCAATTTATTCAACTTGCCAATTATCATATTCATCATCAGTCCAAACCGTTACAGCCACTTTCATTACTGATTTTTGATGTCGACAAATTTAAAAATATTAATGATCAGTTTGGGCACTATATTGGTGATCATGTTTTACAACATATTGCCGAAACATGCCGACATACTTTACGTAGCCAAGACATCATTGCCCGCTTCGGCGGTGAAGAGTTTATAATTCTTTTACCGCAGACACACCTGCGTCAGGCTCAAGACATTGCCGAACGTCTGCGACGGGCAATAGCCGATGATTATTTAGAACTTGATACACTACAAAAACTTAAATTTACCGTTTCAATTGGTGTTGCCGAATTTGGTCAAAAAAACCGAGATTTACAAAGTGTAATTCGCATGGCCGATCAGGCACTTTACCAAGCAAAATCTGCAGGACGCAATCAAATTTCAACTTATAAAACAGCAAGTTAATAATATATTTTGTAACATTCATCAGACAATTTTTTATCATTCATTCGAAAAATCCCAAGTTTCAGGTAGATATTTTTGTGTGTTTTTTGTTCATAATTTATCCTAAGCCATTTTATGGAGAAGGGACATGTCTGTTGATGTACGAATGAGTTCTCGGACTAATTCGTCTGCTCAGGAAGTTCGTAAAAATCATACTCATACTTTGAAACTTTCTGAGTGTGATCTTGCCAATCGTGCCGAGATTGAACAAGCCATTGCAGATCCTTTTGCACGTATTCCTACGCAGTTTAGAAATTATTTTCTACAACATCAGTATGCCCATCAGTTACCTTATTTGCGTCAAGTAAACTACATGGCGCAGATTACGTTTCTTCTTTATTTTTTTGCTGACATTTTTATTATCCCTGACATGTTCTTTTGGTCAGGTCTTTCTCGAGTGGCCATGATTATTGCTGCCCTATTGGTCAGCTTCTATCTGTTTAAATACAAAAAAGATATTCGTGTGCTCGACATGATCTTACCGATTGGTACGGTCTGTAGCACCGCGATTTGGATTGGCTTATTACTGGCTTCAAATAGCCCAATGGTCTCGTCCTATATCTATGGTGCGGCGATCTTTATTTTAATTGCCAATGTCTGCGTACAAACACAATTTAAGCCTGCCTTGTATTGTTCGGGTCTCATTTCGCTATTGGTATATTTTGCGGTGAGTCAGCTTTTATCATGGCAAGAAGCGCTGATTTTTGTGGTCGTGTCTATTCCCGTTTGGATGATCAGCCTGCATATGAGCTGGAACAATACGCTCAATGCACGACGTCATTTTTTACGCACCCTGCTTGACGATTGGAATATGCATACGCTGAAAAATCTAGCGCATACAGATGAGCTCACCCAGTTATATAACCGTCGTCAGTTTGTTCAACTGGCTGAACATCGCATCCATGAATGGCCAACACCCGCAAGCACCTGCTTACTGATGTTTGATGTCGATCATTTTAAACATATTAATGATAATTACGGGCATGATGTTGGTGATCAGGTGCTGCAATGTATCGCTGAAACCACCCGCAAAGAAATGCGCCAAAAAGATGTTTTGGCTCGCTTTGGTGGCGAAGAATTTATTGTGCTTTTGTCGGAAACGCAAATACAGGATGCAATGTTGATCGCGGAACGTATTCGTTTAACGCTTCAAAATCAATCTTTGCTGAATGTCGCAAATCACCCGATCCAATTTACCGTTTCCATTGGTGTTTCACAGCTTAAATCACATAAACAAAATTTAACTGAACTGATTAAGCAAGCTGATATTGCGCTGTATCAGGCAAAAGAAAATGGCCGTAACCGTGTAGAGCGCTATGATTCAAGCATGAAACCCGAACGTAAATCGACGAAGTCTTGGCAAAGCTTTACCCATAAAGCGAAGCCTAAAGCTGAACCGAATAATGAAAGCGATAGTAGTTGGTCAATTGTTTATAAATAGAATGTTGAGATATAAAAAAGGACGCCGAGGCGTCCTTTTTTTATTGGATATATCTTAAATGAGATACTGCCACAGGCATCTTGCACAAAATTTAAAGCAGTGCTTTAAATCTTGTTCATGGCGTAAAACTGGCACGAAGCAGTGCTTCGTGAAACCCCAGTCTGGCGCAGGCATAGCCTTTGCCGTAATTTAGGCAAGAAACGTTGTTTCTTGAAATCCCTAAATTACTCCCACTCAATCGTAGCAGGTGGTTTAGACGATACGTCATAAACAACACGAGAAACTTCAGCAATCTCGTTCATGATACGTGTAGAAATCTTGTCTACAAGGTCATAAGGAAGGTGTGCAAAACGTGCAGTCATAAAGTCCACAGTTTCTACAGCACGAAGCGCGATCACCCATGCATAACGGCGGCCATCACCCACCACACCAACCGATTTCACGGGTTGGAATACAGCAAATGCTTGCGCAGTTTTGTCATACCAGCCGCTTGCGCGAAGTTCTTGCATGAAGATGTCATCTGCTAGACGAAGGATATCTGCATATTCTTTTTTCACTTCACCAAGAATACGTACACCTAGACCTGGGCCTGGGAATGGATGACGGTAAAGCATTTCAAATGGAAGACCTAAAGTTGTACCTAAACGGCGTACTTCGTCTTTGAATAAATCACGGATTGGCTCAACCAATTCGAATGCTAAATCTTCAGGTAAACCACCCACGTTGTGGTGTGATTTAATCACGTGTGCTTTACCTTGTTTGCTTGCTGCAGATTCAATTACGTCTGGGTAAATGGTACCTTGAGCAAGGAAGTTCACACCGTCAAGCTTACGTGCTTCTTCAGCAAACACTTCAATGAATTCACGACCGATGATTTTACGTTTTTTCTCTGGATCAACTTCACCAGCAAGCGCTGTTAAGAAGCGATTTTCAGCGTCGGCACGAATCACGCGAATACCCATGTTTTTCGCAAACATGTCCATCACTTGCTCGCCTTCGTTCAAACGAAGTAAACCGTTATCTACGAATACACAAGTCAATTGGTCGCCAATCGCACGGTGTAAAAGTGCAGCTACAACAGATGAATCGACACCGCCTGAAAGACCCAAGAGAACTTTTTGATCACCAATTTGCTCACGAAGTTGTTCTACGCGAAGATCGATGATGTTTTCTGAGTTCCACAAGTTACGGCAACCACATACGCCATGTACGAAGTTAGACAATAACTCAGCACCTTTCGCAGTGTGTGTCACTTCAGGGTGGAATTGGATACCGTAGAAACGACGTTTTTCATCAGAAACCATCGCCACTGGGCAGCTTGGTGTGCTGGCAGTGATTTGGAAACCTTCAGGAATTTGAGTCACTTTATCGCCATGACTCATCCATACTTTTAATTGGTCTTTGGTATCTTCAAGATCACCAATTAAAGCATCACGGACTTTAATATCAACTTCTGCATAACCAAATTCATGCACAGTACCTGGCTCAACTTTACCGCCAAGCTGTTCTGACATGGTTTGTAGACCATAGCAAATACCTAAAACAGGTACACCAAGTTCAAATACAACTTGTGGTGCGCGCGGACTACCTTCTTCATGAACACTTTCTGGACCACCTGAAAGAATGATCCCGTTTGGGTTAAATGCACGAATGTCTTCTTCAGACATATCAAATGCGTACATTTCTGAATAAACACCAGCTTCACGTACACGACGTGCAATAAGCTGACTATATTGAGAACCGAAATCCAAAATCAGGATACGGTCTTCAGTAATTTGGGTATTGGTAGTCATGGCAAACAACTATGCAGGCAACGAATATAAGCGCCGTATTCTAACATTTTTCTTGGACTTTCGCACACTATTCGGACAGGGGCAAAAACCACAAGCCAAACGGTGTTTTTTACAACACATTTCAGGACTTTACCCATCCGCTTTCAATCAGCGGTAGACATGAAAAAAGCGGCAGAACGCCGCTTTGATGGATGCTCGGACTCATGACCGCTTTATTTTGATTTTTCGATCCAATGATCAAAACTAAATTGACCAGCACCATGTAACATGAGAAATAATAAGCCGCCAGACATCGCCAAGTTTTTCATAAAGTTAATGCCATCTTCAGCACCACCATGGAATAAAAACGCAGTGATTAAACTAAATACGGTTAGACCCAATGCCGCAAAACGTGCTTGAAAACCAAACAATAAAGCTAAGCCGCCACCTAGCTCGACTAAGATAGTAATCGGAAGAAGCCCTGCCGGTACACCCATTGACTCCATATAACCTGCTGTTGCAGTGTAAGCCGTAATTTTGCCCCAACCTGCCACAATAAAAATATAAGCCATTAATATACGTGCAACGAGACTGATCACTGCATTGATTTGCGGCTGTTGACTCAGATTTTTCACCATCAAATTTGGGTTAAGCATACTGAAACCTATTCTTAATACTGTTCAAAAGATGTGCTTAGATTAGGTCGTTTCTTATTCTCTTTAAATATGCTTTTATAATACTCATCATTCTATATATAGAACGGTTTTACTGATAATTAATTACGTTTTAATACTGACTTTGCTGCCCCAGACTGATAGCATCAGACCACTATTTTACGCATATAAGCCCCATGGAACTGATTGATTTTATACTACATGTTGATGACCATTTACTCGAGTTCATTACCAATTATGGCGTATGGATTTATGCAATTCTGTTCCTGATTATTTTTGTTGAAACCGGTTTAGTCGTCATGCCCTTTTTACCGGGTGACAGTCTTCTGTTTGCAGCAGGCGCGCTCGCTGCGTCAACAGGTGCCATGGATCCGTGGGTTTTGGTGATTTTGCTGTTTATCGCGGCAGTCTTGGGCGACACGCTGAACTACCATATTGGTAAATATATTGGCCCACGTGTCTTTGAAATTGAATCACGCTTCATTAACCGTCAACATTTGGTGAATACGCAAAAATTCTTTGAAAAACATGGTGGTAAAACCATTATTTTTGCCCGCTTTATTCCTTTTGCACGAACCTTCGCGCCTTTTGTCGCAGGTGCAGGCAGCATGAACTACAAGTACTTCCTGACTTTTAACATGATTGGTGCGATTTGCTGGGTTGGCTCATTTATCACTTTGGGTTATTTATTTGGCAATATGCCAATCGTGAAAGATAACTTCACCCATCTGATCTTTGGCATCATTATTATTAGTGTTTTACCGGGTGTGATTGGTTTTATTCGAGCAAAATTAAAGAAATAAACCGATGTGGTGAACGCCTTTAAGCAAAAAAGCGCAAAACCACGGGAAACATACATAAAATCAGCATCAGGGCCGACCCTTTATACAGAAGATCGGCCTTAATTTTTTGGGTCTTACCGGCCAAAATCGTCCGTCCAAATGACATCCAAAACAACGCAACCGGCAGCAAAACCACACTAAATACAGCGAAAACCAAAATAAAATTTAATGGGCTAGCCCAAGTTTCAATCGGGAAAATACCTGCAGCAAAAAGCAACGCTTTCGGATTTTTTAACGAGGAAATGAATAATTCACGTGGTTGAATTGAAGGATGTTTTTGATTGTACTGATGTAAATGCGTCGATTTCCACAAATGAAAAGCCAACCATAAAACATAGGCAATACTGAGAAAATGTAGCAAGTGAATTAAATTCGGCCACACTGGAGCACTTAAATGAATAATCATCGCCCATAAATTAATGGCATAGAAATAGCCCAATAATTCTGCAGGAATCAGCATGCACGTCTTTGCAATGCCTTGTTGATGTGCAGAGCTTGCCATTAGTGCATTGCTAGGTCCCGGCGTCATCATCACCGCAATCATTGCCAATACAAAAAGCCAACTCTCAATCATAAATATCCAGACAATGTTTCAAAGCGCACACCTTAGCCGAAATGAATTTAAAAAAACAAGTACGCGCTAGGTCAGTTTTATCCTTGTACAAGTCAATGCACTCACGCTGAATGTTCAAGACCAGAAGAAGGTATTAAAATTTACGAATGATATTTAATTTAATTTTTTCATAGATTTAAATATTTTATTGACTCTAAATAGTGCAGTTTATTTGACTCAAAAAAAATGCCAGTAGACGCCTCGCCTACTGACAAATTTTATTACACTTTTCTCATAGCACAGGCCTGAGCCCCTGCTCATGATCCGTTTATGATTTTGCTGCGGTAGCCGAATTTGCGCGAACGATAATCGGACAACCTTTAAATTTTGCTGCCTGTACAATCGCTTCTTGCTCACCTAAAACACGAGAAAGTTCGGTACGTTTGGTATTTGAAGATTGTCCCATATTGACCGAAATACTCGGACCAATTCCCCAACCTCCACGGCTGCCCCAGCCACCACCGAGGCCAACACCGACACCAACGCCTGTGCGCTTCGGTGTTTCTACACCATTTTGAATATAGTCGTGGATTCGGTTGTATTCGCTTTGCAATTGTTGGCAACTCAAAGACTGATACTGTGTAGGTGAAACATAGCTTGGTTTAGGCGTACTTGCACATGCACCCAATACAACAGCAGTGAAAGCAACTAGACCACATTTAAGTGCATTCATACTTTTCTCGATACTACTTTTGCTCAATTTCATTGAACAATGATTGATAGGCTTGCGTCAATTTATGATCTGCAGCCAAATGGATTAAAGGTTGATTTTTATGATGAGATTCTTTCATCAGCACCGAAGGCGGCAACATGCTGTCCAATACAGGCAGACCTTCATCTTTGAGTTGTTGTACAACTTCGCGCGGCAACTTCGCCTGTGCCTGAAATTGATTGACCACAATGCCTTCAATTTCCAAATGATCATTATGATCATCCTGCGTTTCCAACACATTTTCGATCAGGGTCTGTAAAGCTCGTTTTGAAAACACGTCACAGTCAAATGGAATCAGCACGCGATCTGCCGCAATCAACGCAGATAAAGTAAAAAAGTTAAAGGCAGGCGGTGTATCAATAAACACTCGATCATATTGACCGCTCATCTGCTGCAAAGCATCACGCAGTTTGTAAATTTTATGCTTAGATTCTAAGGCATGTGCCAACGCGCCTAAATTTGGACTGGCAGGAATCACATCTAAACGTGGATAAGGCGATGCATGCACATAACTTTCCAAACCTTTGGCACGACCCTTCAAAATCGAACCGATGGCATTTCCCAACAAACCTTTACTTTGTTGCGTCCCCAAGACTTCTTCAAAATAATTTTCAATATTGGGTTCAAGAGCAGGCTTATCTGCCGAATACGTCGCATCATCCCCCAACAAATATTGACTTGAATTGGCTTGAGGGTCGAGGTCAATCACCAAAGTTTTTAAACCTTGGTGCGCGCTTATCGCAGCTAAATTGACCGTAATACTCGATTTCCCCACACCACCTTTTTGGTTAAATACCACACGCGTACGCATTCAAAACCCTCTAATCTTTGTTTTTTTACTCAAGCCTTGAAATCGGCCATGTGGATAAGCCATTTATCCAAAAACTGGTTTGATTATAACCAATGTAATGATGAAAATAAGTGCAACAGCTGCAATAAATAAGCCCGCACGGCGCTGAACCAATAAAACACTGTCATCTTTTTTATACGCTTTAGATAAAGAAGACAGCAACGCTAGAAATAGTACAACTTTGGCATAGAACCATGGCTGCACATCAAAGTTTTTCATAAACAATAAGATAATTCCTGTTACGGCAATTAATGTCATTGAGCCATGTTGCAAAGCAACAAAAAACTTCCGTCCTGCCGGATTGGGTAAATTGCCCTGCGTCCCTTTAAACAGCGTAAAAGCACGAATGAAAATGGCAGCACAGCCTAAAGCCACGCCACACATATGAATGATTTTAATGATTAATTGCGTTTCCATGGCTCACCTTAAGATGACTTTGGTGCATGCGCACATTCAGGGCTAGTGGTGTCTTGACCTTTCCATTCTTCGGGTAAAAACGCATGAATAGCCAAGGCATGAATTTGCCCCGGACTGAGTAAATCACCTGCTGCGGCATAGACTTTTTGATGACGTTGCACCAAACGCAAGCCTGCAAAAGCCTCACTCACGATCACCGCTTTAAAATGCGACTCTTTACCTGGGAAATAACCACCATGACCTGCGGACTCATTCACCACTTCAAGATGTGTAGGCGCTAATGTCTGTAGACGCTCAATTAATTGCTGTTCTAAACTCAAAACGGCTCTCCAAAATTCAAAAAAGGTTCAACTGGTCTTAGTATAGCCTGTATTTGTTGAAGTTCTTGTGTCGCAAAGTTGCTGAAACCGCCTGAATTGCATGATTTCATCAGAATGGAAGCCTTTGACCTGCAAAAATCTTCCAATTTTCAAACAAATTGTTTTTATTTTATGCAAACGATGCACAGATTTTCATAAAGTTATTGACCTGAAAAATCCTTAATGTATTATACGTGGCTATGCGGGAATAGCTCAGTTGGTAGAGCATAACCTTGCCAAGGTTGGGGTCGGGAGTTCGAGTCTCCTTTCCCGCTCAAAATTTTTTCATTCGGTTTTTTATTTAAAAAATTGGATAGACTCCGCGGGAATAGCTCAGTTGGTAGAGCATAACCTTGCCAAGGTTGGGGTCGGGAGTTCGAGTCTCCTTTCCCGCTCCAAATTTTTTTCGATTCAGTTTTTTAGTAAAAAAACAGGATAGACTCCGCGGGAATAGCTCAGTTGGTAGAGCATAACCTTGCCAAGGTTGGGGTCGGGAGTTCGAGTCTCCTTTCCCGCTCCAAATTCAAAAAGCCCTCATCGAAAGATGGGGGCTTTTTTATCTATCGCTTACACCAATCAAAATCAATCTATATTTATTCAGTATGTGGAACATGGTTTGAGTCAGGTTCCACAAATATGAATAAAAATTAAAATTGCGTTAATAGGTCACACGGACATAATCACGATATTCAGGTTTCCAGAAATTCGCTTCAATCGCATGTTCGAGCACTTCAATGCTGACATTTGGCGCAACACCATCAGCAATCGCAGCTAATGCCACTTTCAATGCGATTTTCTTCGAAATATCCTGTAAATAATCCAAACTTGGCAATAAATCGGCATTTGGATCTGCCAATTTTGGTGAACAGTCTGCCAACGCCGTACTAGATGCCATCAGCATATTTTCCGTCACACGTTTCGCCCCAGATGCAATCACACCGAGACCAATCCCCGGGAAAATATAGGAGTTATTACACTGTGAAATCTGATGAATCTTGCCATGATAATTCACTGGTGCAAATGGACTGCCAGTCGCAATCAGGGCCTTACCTTTGGTCCACTCAATAATATCTGCAGGCACCGCTTCGACACGCGATGTTGGATTAGACAGTGGCAACACAATAGGCTGTTCACAATTTGCAGCCATCGTTTCAATGACCTCTTGGCTAAACAGTCCCGGTTGTCCCGAAACGCCAATCAATACAGTCGGTTTAGCATGTGTAACTACATCCAATAGCGAAATGACTGAATCTGCATTTGCCCAATGAGCAACGTTATCCGGTGCTTGCGCAAGTTTGCGTTGGAAATCTAAAAGATTCGGCTGATTTTCAGTAATTAAACCAAAGCGATCGACCATAAACACCCGCGCACGCGCTTGAGCATCGGTTAAACCTTCCGCCACCATTTGTTTGATGATCTGTTCTGCAATCCCGCAACCTGCTGAACCTGCACCTAAGAATGTGACGATTTGATCTTTGAGCTGCTTGCCTGCTGCACGTGATGCCGCAATTAAACTTCCGACAGACACCGCTGCTGTTCCTTGAATATCATCATTAAAGCAGCAAATTTTATCGCGATATTTTTCCAATAAAGGCATCGCATTTTTTTGTGCAAAGTCTTCAAATTGAATCAGCGCTTTTGGCCAACGTTGTTGAATGGCTTTAATCACGTCATCGACAAATTGATAATATTCTTCACCGCTGATACGAGGCTGACTCCATCCCATATAAATCGGGTCATTCAACAGCTGTTGGTTATTGGTTCCGACATCTAAAGTAATCGGCAATGTATAAGCTGGACTGATCCCACCACATGCGGTGTACAGCGACAACTTACCAATTGGAATCCCCATCCCGCCAATGCCTTGGTCACCAAGTCCAAGAATACGTTCACCGTCCGTAATCACGATCACTTTCACGTTCTTTTTATTCACGTTATGAATAATTTGGTCAATATGATCACGGTCAGGATATGAAATAAAAATCCCACGATGACGGCGGTAAATGTCCGAGAAGCGCTGACAAGCCTCACCCACTGTTGGTGTATAGATGATCGGCATCATCTCACTGAGGTGGTTTTCAATTAAGTGATAGAACAATGTTTCATTGGTGTCTTGAATATTGCGCAGGTAAATATGCTTATTGATATCACTATTAAATGCACAATATTGCTGATAAGAACGCTGACTTTGTTCTTCAATGCTTTCTGTAACGTGTGGAATTAAACCGTGTAAATTAAAGCTCTTACGTTCATCTTCATTAAACGCAGAACCCTTATTTAAAAGTGGGAGTTCTAAAAGTGTATTTCCGGCATAAGGAATATATAAAGGTCGTTTCGTTTTCAAATTTTCACTGGGCATTATTTAACTCGTTTAATTAATCTTTTGTTTCGCACTGCAAAAAGCGAAATGCACAAAAGTGACTATCTCGTTATTTGTTATAGCCTATCCTGATTCGAGCGCTTTGGGGCATTTAGTAAATTGATAGTAGTTTTAGTTAGATTTTATAATCTGATAACTCGATCATGCATCCAATCATCGCAACGCCTATTTTGGCTTAAATGTATACGACTTTTAGCGAATCTTAGAAAATAACAAAAATAATTAATGATTAAATTTCAATCAATTAAATAAATTCAAAACAAAGCCTTAATTTTGGTAGGTCTTTGGTAGGTGTGAATTTAAAACATCCCTCGCAATACTCAGTTTAGGTGAGTATCACCCATAACAACTCAAAATGATGGTAGAAGGAATCGCACCATGGCTTTTAAAAATATTGCAGATCAAACAAACGGTTTTTACATCCCTTGTGTTTCACTTTTTGGCCCCGGCTGTGCTAAAGAAATTGGTGCAAAGGCGCAAAATCTTGGCGCAAAGAAAGCGCTTATCGTGACCGATGCCGGTCTTTACAAATTTGGTGTAGCAGATACGATTGCCGCATATTTAACTGAAGCTGGCGTAGAAAGTCACATCTTTCCGGGCGCAGAACCCAACCCAACTGACACCAACGTACATAGCGGTGTTGATGCCTACAATGACAATGGCTGTGACTTTATTGTCTCTCTCGGCGGCGGCTCTTCTCATGACTGTGCCAAAGGCATTGGCTTAGTCACTG
The DNA here is from genome assembly GCF_013418345.1 of Acinetobacter sp. YH12144. Lineage (NCBI taxonomy): Bacteria > Pseudomonadati > Pseudomonadota > Gammaproteobacteria > Moraxellales > Moraxellaceae > Acinetobacter > Acinetobacter sp. YH12144. The sequence continues at coordinate 64,938 of NZ_VPCD01000009.1, forward strand.
CAGGTGGTGGTCATATTCGTGACTATGAAGGCATCGATAAAAGCACAGTTCCAATGACTCCACTCATTGCGATTAATACCACCGCAGGTACGGCATCAGAAATGACCCGTTTCTGTATCATTACCAATACTGACACCCACGTTAAAATGGCGATTGTCGATTGGCGTTGTACCCCTCTTATCGCCATTGATGACCCGAAACTAATGATTGCAAAACCTGCGGCGCTCACTGCAGCAACCGGTATGGATGCATTAACACATGCGGTCGAAGCTTATGTATCAACTGCTGCAAACCCAATTACCGATGCTTGTGCTGAAAAGGCCATTGCAATGATCAGTGAATGGCTCAGCCCTGCCGTCGCCAATGGCGAAAACCTAGAAGCTCGTGATGCGATGAGCTATGCACAGTACTTAGCAGGAATGGCTTTTAACAATGCCTCTTTAGGTTATGTCCACGCGATGGCGCACCAACTTGGCGGCTTCTACAACTTGCCACATGGCGTATGTAATGCCGTGCTGTTACCACACGTTTGCGAATTTAACCTGATCGCCTGCCCTGACCGCTATGCACGTATCGCACAGCTCATGGGTGTGCCAACCGACGGTTTAACGGTGACTGAAGCGGCTTATGCAGCGATTGCAGCAATCCGTGAACTGTCTGCTTCGATTGGCATTCCATCAAGCCTTTCTGAACTCGGTGTGAAAGAACAAGACCTCAGCATCATGTCTGAAAATGCGCAAAAAGATGCCTGCATGCTAACCAATCCACGTAAAGCGAATCATGCTCAAGTGGTTGATATTTTCAAGGCAGCGCTTAAAGCCAATGCTTCTGTGGTCGACTTCAAAGCGGCTGTTTAAGTTAAGCCCAAAAGGTCTTCATGTTTAAGTGACCCAAGTGCCTACATTACCCTTTGAGTCTGGTGATGTAGGCTCAACTGAATCCATTTCACCTTTTATTTCAGGAAAGCGACTATAGATTGGTCGCTTTCATACTGAGGTCACTCTTTTTTAGTCGGTAAAACAGCATCGATTATTCATTTGACAAAAGCTCATGACTCATCAAGGATAAAGCATAATGTCCAATAATATTAATGAGTATAATAATGAGCCATTCACCAATTCAGTATCAGCCTGACATTTTGGGCGCAGGCTATGAACAAGCCACGCTGACCTTCCCGGATGATTATGAAGGCCCAGTGGTTGCCACACTGGTTCGCAAAAAAGCCACGGCTCCTACCTCCAAAGCGGTGCTCTATATCCATGGTTTTATCGATTATTTTTTCCAAACCGAAATGGCGGAACGCTTCAATCAGCACGGTTTCGACTTTTATGCCTTAGATTTAAGAAAATATGGCCGCTCCATCCGCCCGCATCAAAAATACTATAATGTGCATGCACTGTCTGAATACGATGCCGAAATAGATCAAGCCCTAAAGATCATTGCTGATGAAGGTCATGATGCCTTGCTGCTCTGTGGTCATTCTACCGGTGGCTTAACCACCACTTTGTATGCAGCCCATCATCCAAATCATCCTTTAATTCAAGCCCTTTGGGTTAACAGCCCATTTTATGATTTCAACATGAATCCAGTGAAACGCGCACTGGGTATTCCACAGCTGAGTAAATTGGCAAAGACTTTTCCAAATTTAAAATTCCCAAGTGAACTAAATAAATGGTACACCGCCAGCTTACACCGTGAACTCAAGGGTGAATGGGACTTCAATTTAGACTGGAAAAAGACCCGCTATCCAATGGTATACATCAGTTTCGTCCGCAGTATTTATGAAGCTCAAAAGGAGATCCACCGAGGTGTCAGCCTAGATGTACCGGTCTTAGTCATGCACTCGCATCAAACTAAAAATCCCAAAAAATGGGGTAAAGCAGCGCAGACCAGTGATGTGATTTTGGGTGTAAAAGATATCCAAAAATATGCCAAGAAAATTCAAGGCGATGTCACCATTCAAAGCATTCACAATGGCTTGCATGATTTAGTACTTTCGGAAAAAACCGCGCGAGCACAAGTCTATACCCAGCTCTTTCAATGGCTGGCCAATAAAGGCCTTTAATAGCCTGAATCACATTGCAAATTACTGTTTTAGTTTCAACAAAGTCTGATGTACGGGATGTGATCTCGGCATCAGCTCAATCAGGCGTTCAACCGCATCAATAGCTTCAGGAAAACGCGCGACATGCTTGAGCAGAACATCTGTTTCTTTGGCATTAAAAATCGCTTGGCTCAATCGTGACTCAAGACAATCACGCCATGCCCCTAAAAAAGGACTTTCGGTTTTGGCCAAGAAAACCCCTGAACACAGTTTTAACGCCGAATCGAGATAACCTGCATCTAAGGCTTGCTCGGCTTGTAAAAAATCGGCTTCGACTTGCGCCAATAAACGATAGGGTCTTGAGCCTAACATGCCGCCTAAAATATCGCGTAGCTGCGACATTTCTGCTTTTAAAGTCCCAACACTCACCTTGCGTTCACCGTATAAGGCTTGATGCAATGTATCTAAGGTCATGCCTTGTGGACATAGCGCCAAGATGGTCAAAATTTCAATTTGCCGTGGGGTCAGCACCATCACTTTGCCATTAAATAACACTTGCGGCACTGCAAAGGCCCGAATGTACAAATGCTGTTTTTGAAAATCGAGCAAAGCCGATTGAATAATCGAAGCGCAGCGTTCAGCCGCAAGTAGCCCTAAACTATTGTGGTTTTTCCACACGGTGGATAAATCAACCACACCTAAAATTTGCTGTGTGTGTGGATCGATAATCGGTGCTGCATAGCAGACCCATTCATGTACAGACGGCATATAATGTTCATTTGAAAACACACAACTCGACTGTTGGGTTTTTAGAGACAACGCTAAAGCATTGGTTCCGACCAATTCTTCGCGCCATTGCCCACCTGCAATAAAATGCACACTTTCCGCAGCACTTTGCATTTGCCGACTCGACGCACTCCAAATAATCGTGCTACCCACATCACCCACGGCAAGTACCATCGACGACTGTTCGGCAATGTGTTTTAAATCTTCGGCACAATGTTGCAAGGCATGATGCAATGCCGACTGTTGTTGACTTTGAGGGCTTAAATTCACCAAAGGCGCAGCACTCCGGTTTTCCGGAATTTCCGCCTGCGCCGATCGCTGCCAAGAACTCGCAATGCTCTCATTCAATTGCGAGCTTTGCTGCTTTGACAGACTCATGCCCTGCCTTAACCGTTCGACATTCTGTCGTTTTTCAGATAAATCCTTCTGTATCATCATTCATTATTCTCACAACAATTCATGACTAAAAATCCGTTTCCCGGCTTTTGTTTTTAAGACTGAAAAAAAATATTGTAAACCTTCTTGTCTCCAACCTTTTTCCAACCTTATACAAGCTATGCTAATCAAATAATGTACAAAAGTACCTTATACCAAAGCTGTAGATTGCCACAGATGGGCAGCCCAACAAGATCATAATAAACAAGCAAAGGAAAATTCATATGCGTTATGTCGATCCTAATCAACCCGGTTCAAAAGTTCAGTTTAAAGCTCAGTATGAAAACCTGATTGGTGGCCAATGGGTCGCGCCAGTGAAAGGTGAATACTTTGAAAATATCTCCCCTGTAGACGGTAAAGTTTTTACCAAAGTGCCACGTTCTTCTGCTGAAGATATTGAATTGGCTTTGGATGCAGCGCATAAAGCCAAAGCCCAATGGAACGCCTCTTCCCCAACCACACGCTCAAATATTTTATTAAAAATTGCCGATCGACTTGAAGAAAACCTAGAGCTCCTTGCGGTCGCAGAAACCTGGGACAACGGTAAACCGATTCGTGAAACCTTAGCCGCTGATATTCCACTTTGTATCGATCACTTCCGTTATTTTGCCGGCTGTATCCGTGCCCAAGAAGGCGGCATTTCTGAAATTGATGAAAATACTATTGCTTACCATTTCCATGAACCACTTGGTGTGGTCGGTCAAATTATTCCGTGGAATTTCCCAATCTTAATGGCGGCTTGGAAACTAGCTCCAGCATTGGCTGCGGGTAACTGCATCGTGTTGAAACCTGCGGAGCAAACGCCTGTCAGCATCTTGGTTTTGGCTGAACTCATTCAAGACCTACTCCCACCGGGCGTGCTGAATATTGTGAATGGTTATGGTGTTGAAGTGGGTCGTCCACTAGCGACCAATCCACGCATCTCAAAAATCGCCTTCACTGGTTCAACCGCTGTCGGTCAAATGATCATGCAATATGCGACTGAAAATATCATTCCTGTGACTTTAGAACTTGGTGGAAAATCACCGAACATTTTCTTTGAAGACATCATGGACAAAGACGATGAATTCTTAGATAAAACGCTCGAAGGTTTTGCCATGTTTGCGCTCAACCAAGGTGAAATTTGCACATGTCCATCACGTGCTTTGGTGCAGGAAAGCATTGCTGATCGATTCTTGGAAATGGCTGTCGAACGTGTGAAACGTATTAAGACGGGTCATCCACTCGATACCGATACCATGATTGGTGCACAGGCATCGCAAGAGCAGCAAGACAAAATCTTGGGCTGTATCGCGACAGGTAAAAATGAAGGTGCACAGCTCATTACTGGTGGTGATCCACGCAATGAAGTCGGTACAGGTTTCTATATTGAACCAACCATTTTCAAAGGCACCAATGACATGAAGATTTTCCAAGAAGAAATCTTCGGCCCTGTGCTTTCAGTAGCAACCTTTAAAGACTTTGATGATGCCATTAAAATTGCCAATGACACGATTTATGGTCTAGGTGCAGGGGTTTGGTCGCGTTCAGCGCATACTTCATATCGTGCAGGCCGTGCGATTCAGGCAGGTCGTGTATGGACCAACTGTTATCATATCTACCCTGCACACGCAGCATTCGGTGGCTACAAAAAATCAGGGATCGGCCGGGAAAACCACAAAATGATGCTTGATCATTATCAACAAACCAAAAACTTGTTGGTGAGCTATGACACCAAACCAATGGGCTTCTTCTAAGCAGCGTTGAACAATACATGAGATAAAAAGCGAACTTCGGTTCGCTTTTTTTGTTAGAAGCCTCTTCAAAGAATTCATTAAAATTTCTTTTAAAAAGCTGCAAATTTTCTTATGCTTGCTAAACAAATAACTTTATTAATTAAAAATATTTAAATAGCTATGAAATATTGTGTCTCCTGTGGAGAAAAAGCATTAGTACAACATCACTTTTGTAGTGCCTGTGGTCATTCATTTGGTGATCAAGTGTCAGACAAACCTAAGCAAGCACGTTATCCCGCATTTGTGCCCAACCAAGATGATATTTCGACCTATGAACATCATCTCAAATACTTAAACAAATTAAGCTCTTTCCAAAGCAAAGTATTCTATCTTTTCTTCTTTGGTGCTTTCGCGGTCATGTTTTTTACTTTCACAAGTGTATTTTCAGGTTGGGCGTCTGTTTCCAAAGCATTTGAATCTATATGGCTATTTCCTTTTTGTATCATCAGTTGTATTGCCATAAAATTTACAAGTTTGGACTATTGGCTTGCTAAACAAATTTATGGTCGAAATTATCGTTATAAAGACAATGGATTAAGACTCGTTTACCAAGAGCTACCAAGCGCTAAAAATCATAAAGATGAATTTATCTGTATCTTTTGCGGCAATAAACGATTCTTTCGTAAAGGTATTTATGCAAGCGATTCATGCACCGTAAATTGCACCAAATGTCAGCATTATTTATATACGGAATAAAGCTTAAGTTTTTTAAGTTAGTACCCCCAAAAATAAGACTCAATACAAATGAAAGCTGAGTAAAAGTAGATGTAAGTAAGACAATCAGCCATGATCCATTCTATAATTCCACTTACATCTACAATGACTTCTGCATTCCCGCCCTAAAACTGGTGCTTATATTCAATAGCATTCACTCAAGTATTCGTCCAATTAGGCTGATCGTGATGAAGCCTGTAAAGCCGCCTCAACAAAATGTAAATGATCAACACCCCAATATAACTCATCATCGACAAACCAACTTGGCGCCCCAAACACACCACGTGCAATGGCTTCTTCGGTCACCACTTTAAGCTCAGACTTTACTTTTTCATCATCCAACCACTGTTTCACTTGTTCTGCACCTAGCCCCAGTTCTTGCAAGAGTTGCATGAAGGTGGTGAGATCATTTAAATTGCGTGGCTGACCAAACATTGCGTTAAAAATACCCGTCAGTACATTGAGAAATACTTCAGGCTGAAATAATTGGACTGCGGTTATCAAACGCATCAACTGCAAAGTATTGATCGGAAAATACGGATTCATCTGTACGGGTATCTGCCATAACTTTCCCCAACGTTGAAGATCAATCATGGAATAACGTGCCTTCGCAGGTACCGCCATTGGGCTACTATTGCCTGTGGCTTTAAACACTCCACCAAGAAGCATCGGCTTCCAGATCAGCTCGGCTTGATACTGCTGTGCAATCTGTTGAATGCGATGAAAACCGATATAACTATATGGGCTGCCCACATCAAAATAAAATTCAATGACTTTCATGTTTTTCGTCCTTTTTTTGCTTATTTTCCTAACTGATGTTACGCACGTAAAAGTAACATCGTATTTTTTAAATGATTTTTAAGCCGATTTGACGGAGTCTTACATCCAGGGTTTAAATAAAGGGATTAGCCTTCGGCTGGAGATACTTTTGTTTCGGCAAAAGTACCCAAAACCATTGTCATCCGCAAAACTCGTTCACTACCGTCAAATTATTCAAAGCATCACAAAAACATTTTTGATTAGAAGTAGTCCTGTCTTAAACACTTGCGGATGACGTTACCGCGTATCGTTGTTTTATTTGAATCAAATTACGCTTACCAGCGTTCCATCCACGGTCGCAGATCTAATTCATGCGTCCATGCATCTCGTGGTTGCTGTGAGAGATGCCAATAATTTTCTGCAATATGTACGGGATTTAAAATACCATCTTGCGCTTTTTTTGCGTACAAATCGGGAAAAGTCTCTTTAATAAAGTCGGTATCAATCGCCCCATCAACCACCACATGCGCCACATGAATATTTCTAGGCCCAAGTTCACGCGCCATGCTTTGTGCCAAGGCACGAAGCGCATGTTTTGCGCCAGCAAAAGCGGCAAAGCCTGCGGCACCACGAACCCCAGCCGTCGCACCCGTAAAAATAATTGTGCCAGATTCACGGCTCACCATGCGCTTCGCCACTTCCCGACCCGTTAAAAATGCCGAGAAACATGCCATTTCCCAAATCTTGAAATATTTACGTGCGGTTTCTTCCAAAATACTACATGGCACATTGGCACCAATATTAAAGACCATGACCTCAATCGGGCCAATGTTTGATTCAATGTGCTCGATGAGTTCAATCACTTGCTCTTCTTTTCGAGCATCCGAACCAAAGCCAAAAGCAGTCCCTCCCTGTGCTTGAATTTCAGCAATTAAGGGCTGTAATTTGTCGACATTACGCCGCGTCATACATGCGGTATAGCCACCACGAGCAAAGCGTTTGGCAATTTCACCGCCGGTGGCATCTCCTGCACCAATGATCAATGCCACACCTTTGGCAGGCTTAGATAAATGATTATTTTCCATGACGATCTCCTCGTGCTGGATAGTTTTTTTATTCCATATGCGATCAATTTTATTGAATAACGATCGTTACTATAACGAATACTATGTTATGATTAATTTATCGTCAATCATAATTTTTTAGGGTCATGCACATGCGCTATAAACCCGAATACAAACAACAAAAACGACAAGAATTGCTCAACATTACGGGGCAAATTGCGAAAAAAAATGGCTTTGCTGCAACAGGTGTTGACGGCTTAATGAAAGCTGCAGGTGTCACTAGTGGCGCATTCTATTCACATTTTTCGTCAAAACAGGATTTACTCAAAGCATTGGTTGAATATGAATTGCAGCAAAGCTTTAACATGTGGCAAAGCAACCCGCATCATAATGCAGCCGACTGGATTAATTTTGAATTAGACCGTTACTTAACCCCTTCCCACCTTGAACATCCTGAACAAGGCTGTGTTTTGCCGACACTTGCGACCGAAGTAGCTCGTGCAGATGACACGATTAAACAGGCCTATGAAAAGGAATTACTGCGCGGTCATGCTTTATTTAGCGCACATTTGGCGAGTGAAGAAAAAGCTTGGGCCATAATGTCCCAACTGGTCGGTGCGGTTTTAATTGCACGGGCAATGCATGATCCCGAATTACAAAAAAGCATTTTGCAGGCCAATAAAATGGTCATTCAAGATTATTTGGCCGCGCACTCAACTGCATAAGTGACGATTATTTTGTGTGATCCTTCATGTAGTTAAGCGATTAAACGCTTCCGACAAACTGTCAGTTTCATTTGGCTCAATTATTCAAAATCCATATAAGGTTGCCAATTTTTATGCTTTTCAATCGCTTAAAGATTGGGCATAAATGGCACAATTCAAATAAAGTCCTCTTTTCAAGGTTCTGACGACTGTGTATAACAATGAGCCATTAAAGGAAAATGATAAGCATAGGCAAAGAACGCAAAAAAACGTTAGACTATGCAACAATCAATGCAAGTAAATGTCATTCGAGACAAACAAAAAGGTGAAGATTGATGCCGCTCAATACTGTTGAAGAGCTCGTAGCTGATATTCGTGCAGGAAAAATGGTCATCCTCATGGATGATGAAGATCGTGAAAATGAAGGCGACCTTGTTATCGCTGCGACCCACGTACGTCCTGAAGATATCAACTTCATGATTACGCATGCGCGTGGTCTTGTGTGCTTAACGCTCAGCAAAGAGCGTTGCCAACAGTTGAACCTACCACTCATGGTTGATGCCAATGGTGCCCAGCACGGCACCAACTTTACCTTGTCTATTGAAGCAGCAAATGGCATTTCTACAGGGATCTCTCCTGCTGAACGTGCGCACACGATTCAAACAGCGGTGGCAGCACATGCTAAACCTGCGGATATCGTACAGCCAGGCCATATTTTCCCGCTGATGGCGCAGCCTGGTGGCGTTCTTCACCGTGCAGGCCATACTGAAGCGGGCTGTGACTTATCGCGTTTAGCAGGTCTTGAACCAGCTTCAGTGATTTGTGAAATCATCAATGAAGACGGCACTATGGCACGTCGCCCTGATCTTGAAGTGTTTGCTGAAAAACATGGCTTAAAAATGGGGACGATTGCGGACTTAATTCACTACCGCATGACCAATGAGCAAACCGTTGAGCGCATTGATCAACAAACTTTAGATACTGAATATGGTACTTTTGAATTGTTCCGTTACCGTGAAATTGGTAATCCAGACATTCATTTGGCACTGGTTAAAGGCGAACCGAAACAAGGAGTAACCACGGTCCGTGTACATGGTTTCAGCCCGGTTCGTGACTTATTAAAACTCAATAAACAAGATGGCGCTCCGGCGTGGAATCTCGATAAAGCACTCAAAGAAATCGCATCCAGCGATCGTGGTGTTTTAGTATGGATTGGTCAGCGTCATTTACAGGACTTAGGCCCTGCTTTAGAAAATTTAACTGCACCGAAAAATGTTAAATCCAATGCGGCACTGTCTCAGCAGTATCAAACCATTGGTGTCGGCGCACAAATTTTACGTGATTTAGGCGTGGAAAAAATGAAGCTTCTCAGCTCGCCACTACGCTTTAATGCACTATCAGGTTTTAACTTAGAAGTGGTGGAATACATCACCGCAAATCAAACATCAGAGAAATAATCGAGGTTGCTATGGCAGTTCGCCGTATTGAAGGTATGTTACATCTCGCGAACGAAGACCGTTATGCGATTTTAGTTGGTCGTTTTAATAGCTTTGTTGTTGAACATTTGCTAGAAGGTGCCGTTGATACATTGAAACGTCATGGCGTATCAGAGGATAATATCACTGTTGTTCATGCACCGGGTGCTTGGGAACTTCCTGTGGTTGCGAAGAAACTTGCAGCTTCAGATCGTTTCGATGCCATCATCGCGCTTGGCGCAGTGATTCGTGGTAGCACGCCTCACTTCGATTTTGTTGCTGGCGAATGTGCCAAAGGTTTAGGCGTTGTTGGTCTAGACACTGGCTTACCAGTAATTAATGGTGTATTGACTACGGATAGTATTGAACAAGCGATTGAACGCTCAGGTACAAAAGCAGGCAATAAAGGTAGTGAAGCTGCCTTGACTGCTATTGAAATGGTTAACTTGTTAAAGGCTATTTAACGCTATGTCGCAAACACTTCAAGCAACTTATGCAGCAAAACGTAAAGCACGTCGCTTTGCTGTACAAGGAATTTATGAATGGCAAATGAGCCGCAATCCTGTCCATGAGATTGAAGCACGTACACGTGTGGATAATGCCATGCACAAGGTCGACCTCGGCTATTACCACGAGTTATTGACCGAAGTTGTTGCCAATCATGAAGCATTGGATGCGCTTTTAATCCCTGTACTCGATCGTGAAGTAGACGCTTTAGATGGTGTTGAACTTGCAACACTTCGTCTTGGCGCATATGAACTCAAAGAACATCTTGAGATTCCATATCGCGTCGTGTTAGATGAAGCGATCGAGTTAGCTAAACATTTTGGCGGTGCAGACAGCCACAAATACATCAATGGTGTATTGGATCGTTTAGCGACTACATTGCGTGCAGCAGAAAAACAACAAGCTAATTAATTTTTTAAGTAGTACGTTGTATGGCTGAGTTCTCGATCATTGATACCTATTTTAATCGACAGAATATCAATTCTGTCGATTTAGGGGTCGGTGATGACTCAGCCTTGCTCACCCCTCCTCCACAGCAACAATTGGTCATCTGTGCCGATACACTGGTTGCTGGGCGTCACTTCCCCCTCGACACAAACCCACATGCCATAGGCTGGAAATCTGTTGCCGTCAATCTCTCTGATATTGCCGCAATGGGTGCCAAACCACACAGTATTTTATTGGCATTGAGCCTACCCCAAATTGATCATGACTGGCTCAAAGGCTTTAGTCAGGGTTTATATGATTGTTGCGATCAATTTGGTGTGAGTTTAATTGGTGGTGATACCACACAAAGTCCTCATCTGACGATTTCAGTCACAGCCCTCGGCTGGGTTGAATCGGGACAAGCCGTCCCGCGTTCAGGTGCCCAAATCGGTGATTATATCTGCGTCAGCGGACAAGTCGGTGACGCAGCATTTGGCTTAAACCATTTAGGTCATCGCTTACAGCACCGTTTAGATTATCCCACACCCCGTTGCTTACTGGGCCAACAGCTCAAAGGCTTAGCCAACAGTATGATTGATGTCTCTGATGGGCTCGCGCAAGACTTAGGACATATCCTCGCTGCTTCACACGTCGGTGCAGAAATTGAATTAGATCAACTTCCTATCGATCACGATGTAAAACAATTACAACAAGAAAAGCAGTGGCAATACGCCCTCGCGGGTGGAGATGACTATGAGTTATGCTTTACAATAAGTCCGCAGAATTATAAAAAGCTTCTGCAACTAGAATTAGATGTAAACATTAGTAAAATCGGTCAAATCACCCCAAATTTGGGAATCCGTTATAACAATCACGGTGTTGACCAAGTCATAAAATTTAAGGGATACCAGCATTTTGCATAAGCCAGCCATTAACTTTAAATCCATGTCTTGGTTTAACCGAGTCATCGCCTTTTGTGGCGTGGGATTTGGCTCGGGTCTTGCACCCAAAGCACCGGGTACCTTTGGCTCTGCTTTTGCTTTGTTGTTTATTCCAGGTTGGCTTGCAATCGGCTTTTTCAACTCCATTATAGTCATGATCATCATGTCGATTATTGGGATCTATATTTGTGGTCAAACCGCCAAAGTCATGGGTGTCCATGACGATGGCCGCATCGTATGGGATGAATTTGCCGGTCAGTCCATTACCTTCCTCCCGATTTTATATCTTGGGCAAATGAGCTGGACTTGGGCATTGATTGGTTTTGCTTTATTCCGTTTATTTGATGTCTGGAAACCGTGGCCAATTCGTGTCATTGACCGTCAAGTCGGTGGTGGCTTTGGCATCATGTTCGACGACATCATTGCAGGTCTTTGGGCCGCGCTTTGCATCTGTATTTATTTTTATATTTTGTCTATGTAATAGAAACACCTAGGATTAAACATGTCTACTAGCGTTATTATTCTTGCTGCAGGTAAAGGGACACGTATGCGTTCTCGTTTACCCAAAGTATTACAACCACTCGCAGGACAACCCCTACTTGGCCATGTCATCAACACGGCGAAAAAACTAAATGCAGAAGAAATAATTACCATTTATGGGCATGGCGGTGAATTGGTTCAAAACGCGTTTGCACATGAAAATGTCAAATGGGTTGAACAAGCAGAACAATTGGGTACAGGCCATGCAGTCAAAGTGACTCTGCCTGTCCTAGCAAAAACCGGTATTTCTTTGATTCTCTCGGGTGATGTACCTTGCATCACTGAAGCAACATTACAAAAACTATTAGATGCATCTGCTCAAACAGGTATTGGCTTAGTAACCCTAACGGTTAATGATGCGACAGGTTATGGTCGTATTGTACGTGAAAATGGCAAAATTCAAGCCATTGTTGAACACAAAGATGCCTCTGAAGAACAACGTAAAATCAAAGAATTTAATACCGGTATTTATGCCGTAAGTAATGCCAAATTACATGAATGGTTGCCAAAATTAAGCAACAACAATGCGCAAGGTGAATATTACCTGACCGATATCGTTGCCATGGCGATTGCAGACGGTCTCGAAGTGGCATCTGTTGAACCAGAACGTGCTTTCGAAGTGGAAGGTGTCAATGACCGCGTACAATTGGCAGCCCTTGAACGTGAATTTCAAGTATTCCAAGCTAAACAACTGATGCAACAAGGCGTTCACCTGATTGATCCTGCACGTTTCGACTTACGTGGCACATTGACTGTTGGTCAAGATGTCCGTATCGATATCAACGTGATTATTGAAGGTGATGTTGAACTCGGTGATAACGTTGAAATTGGTGCAGGTTGTATCATTAAAAACACCAAGATTGCAGCAGGCACTAAAGTTCAACCATATAGCGTTTTTGACAGCGCCATTGTTGGTGAAGACGCTCAAATCGGTCCATTTGCACGTTTACGCCCAGGCGCAAAATTGGCCAATGAAGTGCATATTGGTAACTTTGTTGAAGTTAAAAATACCACTGTCGGGTTAGGCTCAAAAGCCAACCACTTTACCTATTTAGGTGATGCAGAAGTCGGTGCAGGTTCAAACATTGGCGCAGGCACCATTACCTGCAACTATGATGGCGCAAACAAATTTAAAACCATTATCGGTGACTCAGCCTTCATCGGCTCAAATAGCTCATTAGTCGCTCCTGTCACCATTGGTCATGGTGCAACAGTGGGTGCTGGCTCAACCATTACACGTGACGTGGCAGACAATAGCCTTGCGGTAGAACGTTCGAAGCAATTTGCCAAAGAAAACTATCAACGTCCACAAAAATTGAAGAAATAAGAGGATTAAATTATGTGCGGTATTGTCGGTGGCGTTGCAGAACGTAGTATTACCAATATTTTAATTGAAGGCTTAAAGCGTCTTGAATATCGTGGCTATGACTCTGCAGGTTTAGCGCTGATTAATAAAGGCCACGTTCTACGTGAACGTCGCGTAGGTAAAGTTGCAAATCTTGAACAAGCCGTTGAAGAAGCAGATATCGCAGGTTCAGTCGGTATTGCTCATACGCGCTGGGCAACCCATGGTAAACCGACTGAAAATAATGCCCATCCGCATATTTCAGGCAATGTGGCTGTTGTTCATAACGGTATTATTGAAAACTATCAAGAGCTTAAAGATGATCTAGAAGCGCTTGGTTATATCTTTACCTCACAAACCGATACAGAAGTTGTCGCGCATTTAGTCAATGACGCTTTAAAAACCACCCCAAGTCTTTTAGAAGCGGTTAAAAGTGTCGTGCCTCAACTCAAAGGTGCTTATGCACTGGGTATCGTACATACCGACCATCCTGATGAATTAATCACAGTGCGTGAAGGTTCACCTCTTGTGATTGGTGTCGGTATTGGCGAGAACTTTATTAGCTCGGATCAATTGGCACTTTTACCGATTACCAACCGTTTTATCTACCTTGAAGAAGGTGATATTGCACGTTTGACACGTAATACCATTGAAGTATTCGTCGATGGTAAATTGGTGAATCGTCCAATCAAAGAGCTTGATGCGACTGTAAGCAATGCTTCAAAAGGTGAATATAAACACTATATGCTCAAAGAAATTTATGAGCAGCCTGAAGCGATTAAACAAACGATTTCACAAGCCTTAAATGGTAATGCGCTTCGTGATGATTTCCTTGCCAATGCAGCTCAAGATTTCAGCCAAATTCAACAAGTGCAAATCATCGCATGTGGTACCAGCTACCATGCCGGCATGATTGCCAAATATTGGTTTGAACAACTGATTGACGTGCCTTGCCAAGTCGAAATTGCCAGTGAATTCCGTTACCGCTCGCCTGTGATTGTGAATAACACACTGTATGTTTGTATTTCTCAATCAGGTGAAACAGCCGATACTTTAGCTGCACTGCGTGATACGCAAAAACGTGCAGCAGCGAAAAGCTTGAATATCACCACCATGACCATTTGCAACGTCGCAACTTCGTCAATGGTACGTGAAACCAACTACAGTTTGTTAACACTCGCAGGCCCTGAAATTGGTGTTGCTTCGACTAAAGCATTTACCACACAGCTTGCGGCATTGATGCTATTGGTATTGAAAATTGGTCAAATTAAGCAAAGCATTTCAACTGACCGTGTCTCTGAAATTATTGCTGCGCTTTGGCATACACCGAAAGTGATTTTAGATACTTTACAAAATAATGCTGAGATTCTACGTCTATCAGAATTATTTGTTGAAAAAAATCACTGTCTATTCTTGGGTCGTGGAACTGAGTTCCCTATCGCTCTTGAAGGTGCTTTGAAACTTAAAGAGATTTCATATATCCATGCAGAAGGTTATGCGGCTGGTGAATTAAAACACGGTCCATTGGCACTGGTAGATAATGATATGCCTGTGGTGATTCTTGCTCCACAAGATGACATGTTGGACAAACTCAAATCGAACATGGAAGAAGTGCAAGCACGTGGTGGTGAGTTGTTTGTCTTTGCCGATGAGAATAGCGGCATTAAAACTAAAGATCGTCAACATGTTGTGTATGTGCCAAGTGTGAATGAAATCTTGGCGCCGATTGTGTATAGCATTCCAGTACAACTGCTCTCATACCATGTTGCAGTGCTGCGTGGAACAGATGTCGATCAGCCACGTAACTTGGCGAAGTCTGTGACGGTGGAATAAAATTTAAAGTCTAAAAAAGGGAGCTTATGCTCCCTTTTTTAGACGCGCTTTTCAAGTATATCCATTGAGATTGTAGATTTTACTTCAAACTATCACGTCAGATTTATTCTAATCCCTATTGAGGAACCCACCACTATTCTGATTATCCGAAAAACCCACCAAAAATAAGCCCGAAAACACAAAATCAAAGTGCTTACTCGTTACATAGCCTTAATTAAATAAGTAAAGAAAATATATTCAAAATACTCTAGTGAATTTTGCTAACTATCGCCTCGTTCATTTAATCAACTATACCAACCAAATATTTTGCAGCATTGATTTTCTAGAATTCGCAGATTTTTAAGCACATCTAGAATAGTACGGAATAAATTATATAAATATGATAAAGCCAAATTTATGGTATATCAGCTATAAACTTGTATTGACGTCGAACGTTTTGACCTACCGCAATCTAAGACATTGAGCAACTATCGAATCACCAAAAAATATTCAAATATATCATTGTACAGACTACTTAGCTTTTTTATTGACACTTCCTACAAACCTTTCCGCACCAACTTCTTGATCCGGAGCATTAATCCCCTCTTTGTTAAGCATCACTTTTACTGTTTTAAACATAATTTTAAAATCTCCCAAAATAGATCGATTTTCTACATAGTGCACATCAAGCTCAAACTTCTCTTCCCACGAAAGGTTATTACGACCACTAACCTGAGCTAAGCCAGTCATACCTGGTTTTACTTCATGGCGACGCATTTGATGCGGTGTATAGTGCTCTAAAAAGTCTTTCATTTGAGGACGAGGACCTACGATGCTCATGTCCCCTTTTAAGACATTAATCAGCTGAGGCATTTCATCCAAGCTTGTTGAACGCAACTTATGTCCAAATGGCGTAATACGCTGATCATCTGGCAATGGATTACCATGCTTATCAACTGCATCCAGCATCGATCTAAATTTCATCATTTTAAAAATTTTTGCATCTTGCCCCGGTCTTTCTTGGTAAAAGAAAATAGGAGAACCTAAATTTTTGCGAACTTTATAGGCCACAAAAAAAAATATCGGGCTTAAAATTATTAATGCTGTTAAAGCAATTAATACGTCAACCAAACGTTTCACAGCTACATCCCTTATTTGTATTTCAGTAAACTCTCGTTATTTAGAATGAAGATAAAATTCTAAATAACGATCCCAAACTTCAACACTATTAAAATTAGATTTTGCCCATATCGGCGCTTGCTCATACTTTTTTAAGAATAGCATTTTATTATCAGAAGCTTGTTCAATATCAAAAGCTATGCCATCAAAATCTTGAAATTTAAACCGTTTACCAGAAAGATTTTGTTCGACACTGTCTTTTAAACCGCTTATATCATAACAAAAAGTTGGAGTTCCGCAGCAAGCCGCTTCTATAGCGACATTTCCAAAACCATCACGATGCGTTAGGAACAAGTGCAAATCAGCCTTTTGAAAAAATTCCTGTGGAGTTGGCGAATGTTGATAATATTGCACAAAAGGAAAATCTTGAATGATTTTATCTAGCATAATTTTAGACTCCTCATCCTCAATTCTGCCCACAATGTTTAGCGCGATTTTATCCGTCTTTTTTAATCGGGTTAATACTTCATATAAATCGAAAATACCTTTATCACGGCACACACGTCCAATCACTAAAATATTAAATATATTTGAATCATCGCGCATTATTGGAAAATATTTATTTACATTAACCCCATTAGAAGAACCCTTGCCAATAACCGTCGCCTTATCTTCAGTAATTATTTTTTCAGCAATAAAATCAGCACTCATTGTATTTGATATGAAAATAACTTTATTAGAAATCTTTAAGCAAAGTTTATCCAAAATGACAAAGAATAGTCTTTTTTTTCCTGTAAAGTTTTCATAAGCCCGTCCACGAATTAGCGCTATTCGATTTTTATGAAAAGCTAAATATGAGGATAAACTTCCAAGAAGAAGTCCCTTAGGAGAAGAATAAACAACTGCATCAAATCGATTAAATATGAAAAAAAAGAATAACCTAAAGAGCATATAAAAATCTTTAAATAATGAAATATTCCTTTCTATTGGAAATATGACAACTCTTCCAACATTTCTTGCTTTGAGTTTTTCATCCTCTTTAGACCAGTTCCCGCATACTAAAGTTAATTCTACATTTTTTTCATGTGCAAAATACTCCAACTGATCACGGCAGAGAATATTAAATTGTGAAGAATCAGTCATCACAAAACAGATTTTTTTCATAATGATTTCTCAACAGTATTACGACAAGCCATCCAAAAATTACGTCTATTTTCTTCTAACTGAGAGAAATCATATTGTTTCGACTTCACAAAGTTTTTTTGTCCACATAAGCTTCTATGATTTTCGTCCGTAACAAGTTCAGAAATCATATCTGCAAAAATTTCTTCATCAAATGTTGTTAACATATATTTAGAGTCTAATAATTCAGGAATTCCACCTACATCACTCGCTAGGACAGGTAAACCTCTAGCCATTGCTTCAATCATGGCTCTAGGTAATCCTTCGGTTAAACTAGGTTGAATATAAAGATCTAACTGATCAAGCCACTCTTTAACTGGCTCTCCACCTGGCAATATTCCATCAAAATGAATCAGATCTTTGATATTAAGCTCATCTGCTAATTTCATATATTCAGAAAGAAGGCTGCCTTCACCTAAAATATGCAAATGTGTAATAATATTTCTATTTCGCAGTAAAGCTATTGTCCTGATTGAAAAATCAATACCTTTATAGTGATTATTAAATGAACCAATTAACCCTATTTTAAAACAATCATTAGCAGATAGTTGATAGTTTGTTTTTGCAGCGCGATCAGAAACATGAATAACGACATTGGAAGCAACAGCACTCATTCTTGAGGTTGGATAATCTTTTTGTAACGCATATTGTGTAACATATATTACTCCAGAAGCTTTTTTAGTAAAAAATTTAGTAAAAAAAGAATATAAATTAGCTAAAAAAATTTTAGGGATAGAAGAGTTTTTATCAATCAATGAATCTCTAGCATGCCCGACTAACTCAAGAAAATATTTTTTACCAAATAGCATACTTATCAGACAAGCAAACAAACCCATGAATGATGGCAATCTTATAATATTCATATCACTATTGGTTATATTTTTAAAAACTTTCATATTAAAAATAAAATTCTTTAAAAAAATATCTATAGGACTAATACCCTTGACTGGGTTGAAAATAACATTTTGTTGATCAACTAAATTTAGTTTTCCAATCTGTTTACTTTCAATATCCATAACGCGAGTTATTGCAAATATTTTATCATCTTCATTAAAAATATATCTTTGAAATAATTCATTTGTTAACTTTCCATCAGTATAAAATTTACCTTCAAGAATATCACGTCTAATTTTATGATCATGTACAAAAACTATTTTCATAATTACTTCAAAAAACCAATAAAATATCTTTAACTTATACCATAATTATATAACATTCATATGAAGAAAACTAAGAATTATATATCCTTATCATCGCAAATTTCTTTATTGAAAATAAAAATAAAAATACTAAAAACCCATTTTTAAAAAAGAAAAATAACAAATTATCAGAATCAACTAAGAGACACATTAAACTAAAATTTGCAAAGAATGGGATTAAAAATAAATAAGGATCTGTATTACTAAATTTTCTTACTAAATTATCAATAAAAGCGATAAATGTACTAAATAATCCAAAAATAAATACCGCCAAAACAGGTCCAAAGTTTAAAAATGCCTCACCATAAGCACCATAGACCCTTGAATTATGAAAGTCTTGGAATACTAGACTAGACTTTCTATCATACAAAATCTCGGAACCTGCTGAATTTTTACTATATAAATCAATTTCACTCCAAAAAGGTAATACTTTATTTAGAGTAAATAAATATGTTTGTCCAAATTTAATATCATAAAAGCTAAAGTCATAATATTGATAAAGCATATATGAATGTAAACCAATCCTAGAGAAATCATTTAAAAGAATAGTAATGGTTGGATTATCTTCAAAACGCCCCGTGTCCTCCAATGAATATTGCATAGAAAATGCATCAACACCAAAACTTTTATAAAGTGAGTACACATTCATAAATATCATTAGGAAAATTAATCCAGTGATTAAATGGGCTTTTTTTAATTTAAAATAATATAGATGCACTATCCCCGCAAACCAAAAAAGCCCCCAAATAGTATTACTTCGGCTTCCTCTAAATCCACCAAATAAAAGCTTTAGTATAAAGAATATTATAAATATAGAAACAATAAATAATAAAGGTCTTTTCAAATCCTCTTTCTTCACAAACAAACATAGTGATAAGAGTGCCAAAATAGGAAAAGGTTCAGCCAGCATAAGTAGTGTGCCTAACCCATCAAACTCAGTCCTATCCTCAGACCAGGTAGTCATATAGCCCATTATGCCGCCAAATTTTGCAAACACAAATATTTGACATAACAAAGAAAATACTAAAAATAAACTACAAATAAAAAGAGCACTTCTTTTTTTCAGTTCATAACGTACTACACTAGGACTAACCTTTTTTAAGAAAAACAACCCGCAAATATAATGTAGAATTGCGATAAAAAAATAAAACCAGAAACAAATATAAACCCACTTATTCCAATCAATCTCTTTTGGAGACAAAAACAAATATTGTTTATAGTACAAAGAAGCTATTGGTGATAATATTAAAACCCATATAAGTATTAAAGACACAAATAAATATGGATGAAATAGTGTCCCTCCTCGTCTATAACCTAGACTAATAGCCTCAAGCAAACAAAGACTTCCTAAAAAAAATGGTATAGCAATGTATACAAAGTCAATACCAACCATTACGGCCGATAAAAGACTGCATATAATACTAAATAAAAAATTATTCTTATGCACTGCTATACGCATTATTTAAAAAACACCCTTAGTAGATTAGACTCATCAAAATACAAAATAATTATAACTTGTTCTGTTACAACCACTTTGACACTCTTTTAATTTGAAAATAATTTTACTTTCAACATCAATAAAACAATTTATATCAATAATAAATTATTTAATTTTTCACCTCATGCTACAATAAACTACTATAAAAGCGATTCATTTTTATTAAATTTAAAAGATTTAATTTCTTTAAAATTTAAAACAATTAAAATAAAACTCGCTAAACACATTGCAAGTAAACCGCCAAACAACAAATATTTAGAAACAAGCAATCCACAGAAAAATAATACAAGGAAAAAGTTTAAAACATTATTTTTAAATAGTACTTTAAACTTACGCTCACATGTTATCAAAAAATTTTGCCATACAAGAAGAATTTGTAATGCCCCAAAAATACCAGATAGCAATACCTCTTGCATTGTAAAATCAGTAATTTTATATATATATTCCATAATTAAAGGACAAAAGATAAGAATAAACACCAAATATCCTAATGAATATAAAATTGTTAAAAATGTAATTTTTTTTAGCAACTTACGTCTATCTAAAGATTTATTTGAAAAAGTTGACATGTAAACTGGATATGCCGACATTAAAGGCATAATTGCTATGGAGCCGAAATAAGTCAGCATGGTATAAATTGCTACTGCATCCATACTAACACTGCTTAGGAAAAATCTTGGAACACCAACATTTAAACTAACAATAAATGAACTAAATATTAAAGGTAATGAAAACAAAAATAAATTTTTTACACCTTTTCCTATAAAATCACCATCTTCTTTTGATGCTACAATTTTCATCCTATTATCAAATAAAATAATTACTATTAAACTTATGAAAAAATAAACATAAATTAATTGATCATAATAGTTTAATGAAATTAAGCATATAGCCATAACTAGTAAAGTTATAGCAGACTTCATTAATCTAGAAATTCCATATAAATTTGTCTTTCCAGCTCTAATCCAAGATCCATATGTTAATTCACTAATTAAATCGATTAATTTAAATAAAAAAATTGAAAAAAGAATAAAACTACTTTTATTAAAAAAGAAAAATAGTATTAAAAAAACACTAAAATAAACAACTAACCCAACATTTCGTAAAGACTTATATTCTTTATCCAAATAATCTTTATTAATATCAGTAGCAATATTATTTCTTATACCTAGTGAGCATAAAATAGCTAAAGGTGAAAAAATTGCTAAATAGTAAGCATAAATTCCTGCATCACTAACAGACATTTCTCTACTAATGATTGTTATAATCAACCACTGAACAAGCGCATAGGTTAATGATGCGCTTAAATTTATCAATACCTTATTCATTATGATATCTATAGAATCAAAGCTTAAATGAGTATTTTAAAATGCTTTGATGATAAGCATATTCACACATCCAAATTTTATTTTAAGTTGTTTACGTACCAACGCATTGCAAGTTGAATGCCTTCGGCAATTTTAAACTGTGGCGCATAACCCAAGCCTTGCTCAATTTTGGCAATGCTGGCTTGTGAATGACGAACATCACCTGCACGAAACTCGCGGTATACAGGATCACGGTCAAATTGAACGTTATTGGTCGCAAGCGCGACTTGAATAGCACGATATAACTCATTCAGCGTAGTACGGTCACCTACTGCCACGTTATAAACCTGATTTTTTGCTGCGTCATCGGTTGTGGTTGCCGCTAAAATATTGGCTTGAACAGTATTGTCGATAAAGCAGAAGTCACGACTGGTTTCACCGTCACCATTGATGAAGACATCTTTACCATCTATCATCGATGCTGTCCATTTTGGAATGACCGCTGCATAAGCACCGTTTGGATCTTGACGTTGACCAAACACGTTAAAATAACGTAGGCCAATTGCTTTAAAACCGTATGCACGTGCAAATACATCGGCATACAGTTCATTGACATACTTGGTTACTGCATAAGGTGAAAGCGGATTACCGATCTGATCTTCCACTTTTGGCAATGCCGGATGGTCACCATAAGTTGAACTGCTGGCCGCATAAGTAAAGCTTGAAACACCTGCATCACGTGCTGCAGTGAGCATATTTAAGAAACCACTGATATTGGTTTCATTGGTGGTGATGGGGTCAGCAATTGAACGCGGTACAGAACCAAGCGCTGCTTCATGCAAGACATAATCCACACCTGCACAGGCTTTTTGGCAGTCTGCAAACTGGCGAATATCGCCTTCAATAAAGCGGAAATTCGCCCATTGCTCAGTAGTTACTAAGCTCTGTACTTCATCCAAATTATGCTGATGCCCTGTAGCAAAGTTATCTAAACCCACTACAGTTTGATTAAGCTTGAGTAAGGTTTCTAAAAGGTTTGAGCCAATAAAGCCTGCAACACCAGTGATTAACCAATTTTTTGGTTTTTGATTTAACTGCTCACATATAACTTGATATTGGCTCATTCTTTTCTTTTCCTTAAAATTATAAACGAATGTCTGATTCAGCTTGGCTTAACACATATTTTAAATCATACAAAATATGTGCTTCTTTACCCAATGCACGAATTTTTTCAGCACCCATTTCTTTAAACTGGTGATGCGCAACCGCTAAAATTACTGCATCATATTTGCCATTTTCTAAGCATGAAATTGGACTAATATCATATTCATGCTCAGCCTCAGATGTATCTACCCAAGGGTCATAAACATCTACATTAGCATTGTATTCTTTCAGCTCATTCACAATATCAATAATGCGTGTATTGCGGATATCTGGGCAATTTTCTTTAAAACTTAAGCCTAAAATGAGCACTTTAGCATCTTCAACTTGAATGCGTTTTTTCAGCATAGCTTTCACCAACTGAGTCACCACATAAGCCCCCATACCATCATTTAAACGGCGACCTGCTAGAATAATTTCAGGGTTGTAGCCAATCGCTTGCGCTTTATGGGTTAAATAGTACGGGTCAACGCCAATACAGTGACCGCCAACCAAACCCGGACGGAATGGAAGGAAATTCCACTTAGTACCTGCCGCTTGTAATACCGCTTCGGTATCAATGCCCATTTTATTAAAAATTAAAGCCAATTCATTAATTAAGGCAATATTCACATCACGCTGGGTGTTTTCAATGACTTTCGCCGCTTCGGCAACTTTAATACTTGATGCTTTATGGGTACCCGCTTCAATAATCAAGTTATAAACTACATCAACATAATCAGCGACTTCAGGCGTAGAACCTGAGGTGATTTTTAAAATATTGGTGACACGGTGCAGTTTATCACCCGGGTTAATACGCTCAGGGCTATAGCCTGCATAAAAATCCTGATTAAATACTAAGCCTGAATTTTTCTCTAAAACAGGAATACAGACTTCTTCGGTTGCACCCGGATAAACTGTTGACTCATAAACAACTACATCACCTTTTTTCAGTACTTTAGCAATGCTTTCTGAAGCTTTCACCAAAGGGGTTAAATCTGGCTGCTTATATTCATCAATCGGGGTTGGCACTGTAACAATAAAGAAATTACAGTCTTTTAAATCTTCTAAATTTGCGCTGT
Source organism: Acinetobacter sp. YH12144 (assembly GCF_013418345.1). NCBI lineage: Bacteria > Pseudomonadati > Pseudomonadota > Gammaproteobacteria > Moraxellales > Moraxellaceae > Acinetobacter > Acinetobacter sp. YH12144. Next base: position 88,792 of record NZ_VPCD01000009.1, read on the forward strand.
AACTTAATTGAGCTGATTGTGCTAATTCTTCAGGAGAAACTTCCAGGGTATGATCACAACCGCCACGTAAGTCATCAATACGCTTCTGGTGAATATCAAAGCCCACCACGGGAACTTTTTTTCCAAACTCAACAGCTAGCGGCAAACCGACATACCCTAATCCGATTATAGCAATTTTTAATTCAGAGCGTTGTAACATTCCATCAAGCCTTATATTATGTATTATTACTTCAGTAAATAAAAAAAACGGGCACAATATAACAGATTTCGTTCATAATCCCCAGCTTTGTTTTATATAGATAAATTCTATATTAAAACAATAATGCAACTAAATTAATATAAAATTACATTTAAAGCTTATAACCATCTACATATTTATTTAAAATTAATTTCAACTTACATAATAGCATTTGATTGTCTTTCAAATCTTCAAATACCTTTAACACCTCATCAAAAGATAAATACTTTTCATAAGACTTTAATATCCGTTCATGCTCCGTCTTTTCAACATTTTCAGCATCAATTAACAACTCTTCATATAACTTTTCACCTGGACGCAAACCAGTAAATTGAATGGCAATATCACCAATACCTTTATCATCAATTGGTTTAAACCCACTTAAACGAATCATTTGTTTAGCTAAGTCTATTATTTTAACTGGCTCGCCCATATCAAGCAGAAATACATCACCACCTGTCCCCATCGCACCTGCCTGAATCACGAGTTGAGCTGCCTCAGGAATGGTCATAAAATAACGCGTGACTTCTGGGTGCGTTACTGTAACAGGCCCGCCTTTAGCAATCTGCTTTTTAAACAAAGGGACTACAGAACCTGACGAACCCAGTACATTTCCAAAACGTACAATACTGATTTGGGTCTTTGGATTCGTCGACGCTAGGCCCTGACAATACAATTCTGCCATGCGTTTAGACGCCCCCATAACATTGGTTGGTCGCACGGCTTTATCGGTTGAAATTAAAACAAAAGTTTCAACATTTTGATTCACCGCTGCATCTACACTACGCTGTGTGCCAATAGACGTATTATAAATACCTTCAAATGGGTTTGCTTCAACAAGTGGTACATGTTTATAAGCTGCGGCGTGATACACCGTTTGCACTTTGTACTCTTGAATAATACGTTCTAATTTTTGCTGATTGGTGACAGAACCTAATACTGGAATAATGTGTATATCAGAAGCCTGCAATTCACGGTCGATTGAATACAAAGCAAATTCAGACATTTCAAACAGCACCAACATTTTCGGCTGATGTTTCACGATCTGACGGCAAAGTTCAGAGCCGATCGACCCTCCTGCCCCTGTCACCATGACCACTTTATTTTTAATATTTTTTTCTAACAGTTCAGGTTTCGGCGGTACAGGATCACGGCCTAATAAGTCAATAATATCCACTTCACGAATATCAGAGACTTGGACTTGACCATCGACCAACTGGGTTACACCCGGCAACTCCATAATTTTGACATCTGCCGTATCAAAAGACTCAATAATTTCTTTTTTACGGGTTCGACCGACAGAAGGCATGGCAAGTAATACTTCTTCAATACCGAATTTCCCAAGTTTCGCTTGCGCTTTTTTCGGTGAGTAAATCTTTAAACCACTCAGTGACTGCCCTTGTAAAGAGCGTTTATCATCAATAAAACACACAGGTAAATAATCATCTGAACGATTTAAAGCGGCGGCAATTTGCTGCCCTGCTAAGCCTGCGCCATAAATTGCAACGCGTTTACGGCTCTGTTTTTTTGCGAAGGTTTTGAGGGTTGCGTAGCGAATGACGGCACGGCTCCACCACATGTATGAAAACAGCATAAAGCCATACATGAGCGGAATACTCATGGGAATAAAAGCGACATTCAATTTTTTAATCGTGTACAAGGCCACGATTTGAATAAATGTCCCGATTAAAATCCGTAACAAATAGTCTTCATTAAAAGAACGGACAATTGCGCGGTAAATCCCAAGTAAAGCAAAAATAGCAATGCCAAAAAGACCGACATAGATGTACCAAGCATCTAAACCTTGCATGACCTGTACATTCGGACGCGCCAAACGAATGGCATACGCCAGCCACATCATCAACGGTAAAACACAGATATCCATCAGCACCAAAACAATTTGCTTTTGGCGACGCGGTAATGATGCTATAGATCGGATAATGTCTTTCACAACGTGCTCGAATCAGGTCAAGGGAATATTCGCGCCTAATATTATACGCGCTTTTCAGGTTTAGATTTTTGCGATGACTTGCGTAATAGCATCCACTGTTTTTTGCATGCTGGCATCCGACAATGTTGGATGTACAAGGAACATCAAACTGCTTTCACCGAGTTGTTTTGCATTTGACAATGATTGTTTTGGACGCCACGCTGTGCCATCAAAGGCTTTTTCTAAATACACTTCTGAGCATGAACCGCTAAAGCATGGAACAGCTTGAGATGAAATTTCCGCCATGATGCGGTCACGTGACCAGCCGTCGGGTAAAGCATCAACATTGACTTGCACATAGCATTTATAAGCGGCATGTACATAGTCGCTAGAGGGTTTTGCTACAGTAAAATAAGGGCTACTTTCAAATACGGCTTGGATACGCGCCATATTAGTATTACGTTTTGCCGTCCATTCAGACATTTGTTTGAGTTGCAGACGACCAATCACAGCTTGCATTTCCATCATACGCCAGTTGGTGCCAAAGGAGTCATGCAACCAACGGAAGCCCGGTGGATGTTGCTTGTTATACACGCTATCAAAGTTTTTACCGTGATCTTTATACGACCACATTGTTTTCCACAGACTCTCGTCATTGGTAGTGACCATACCGCCTTCACCACCCGTGGTCATAATCTTGTCTTGGCAGAATGACCACGCCCCAATATGACCAATTGAACCTGCCGATTTTCCTTTATACATCGCGCCATGTGCTTGGGCGCAATCTTCAATCACGAAGATGCCTTTTTCCTCAGCCAATTGCATGATCGGATCCATATCACACATCCACCCTGCCAAATGCACACAAATAATGGCTTTGGTATTTGGAGTGATGACTGCTTCAATTGTACGGCGTGAGATATTCTGTGAATCCAGTTCAACATCAGCAAAAATAGGATTGGCACCTGCGGTGACAATTGAACTTGCTGAAGCCAAGAAAGTCCGTGAAGTGACAATCACGTCATCACCTGCACCAATACCCAAAGCTTTGAGGGCTAAATCGAGTGCCACTGTACCATTGGCAACGGCAACTGCATGTTTGGTTCCTGCAAACTGTGCAAATTCCTTTTCGAATTCACGGCATTCCTGACCTGTCCAATAATTTACTTTATTGGATAATAGGACTTTTGACACCGCATCGGCTTCTACTTGGGTAAAGCTTGGCCAAGGCTCAAATGCACTGTTTAACATGGAGTTTTCCCAGTCTAAAAATCTAGTTTAAAAATCTATTTTGAAGTCACAATTCGGGCGGGATTACCCACCACGGTGACGCCTGCGGGTACACTTTTGGTCACGACAGCACCCATACCCACAATCGCACCTGCACCAATCACTAAAGGCTGATCAGGTGTGCCCTGCTTAATCATCGCACCCGCACCAATATAGGCATGTGCATGTATATGAATATTGCCGTTACATTTTACGCCTGGTGCGAAAGTAACGAAATCCCCAATCACACAATCATGCTCGACATAACTGTATAAATTGGCATGAAAACACTTGCCGATTTTGACATTTGAGCCAATGGTGACAAAGGGACTCAAAGCAGAACCTTCAGCGAGTTCTATCTGATCCATTAAAACCACATTGTCCGCAGTGATCGACCAAAGCTGAATGCCATCCGCTTCTAAACGCTGAGCGATTTTTTCACGCACACGACTATTGGCAATCGCAATTTGCACGTATTTTGTCGATGCAAATTCATTTAGAAACGCTTGGTAATTCATGGCACGATGACCATTGACTGAAGCAATGTCTGTTAAAGCATCATCGATAAAGATAATTTCAGACGCATCACCTTGACGTGCCAATTGCTGACGCGCGACAGGCATCAGGCTACGCCCACAACCTGAAGCCCCATAAATCGCAGAGAGTGTTGTCATTATTTTTGTTCCGGTGTGCCGGTAAATTTTGTCATGGTTGCCTCGCCTTCAGCACTAATATCATCCTTGGCAATCACTTTTTTCACGGTTTTTAGCATGATTTTAAAATCCAGCCATAAAGACTGATTTTCCACATACCATGTGTCTAGCTCAAACTTTTTTTCCCATGAAATGGCATTACGACCATTCACTTGAGCATGCCCTGTGATGCCCGGACGCACGTGATGACGTTTCGCTTGTTGCGTATTATAAAGGGGCAAATATTCCATCAATAATGGACGTGGCCCGACAATACTCATATCACCCTTAATCACATTCCACAGTTCTGGCATTTCATCCAAACTGGTTGCACGGAGCATTTTCCCGAATGGCGTCAAACGCTCACTGTCAGGTAATGGATTGCCTTCTAAATCAATAGCATCTTTCATGGTGCGAAACTTCACCATTTCAAACGGCTTGCCATGCAGACCCGGACGTACTTGACGAAATAAAACTGGTGATCCTAAATTTTTACGGACTTTATAAGCAACCAATGCATAGACAGGAGATAAAAGAACTAATGCAGTTGAGGCCATTGCTATATCTAATACACGCTTTAACATTGTTCACTCATTAGATTTCATTGAAATAGAAAGAATCGTATTCTGCATATTATAACGCGTTCAATATCAAGCAATCGAGCACCATGAGAAATTTCAAGAGGCATAAAATAAAGCCTCATATTATTCCTGTACTTATACGCTTTTAAAAATCTGTCCAACGACGATTGACTGCATGACCTGGGTTATTCATGCTGATGACCTTCGCGTAGTTTCCTACTGCAGTTGCATTTTCAGGAATATCTTTAGTCACAACGCTGCCTGCGCCAATAGTAGAGTTGCTACCTATTTTGACATGCTCAATGATGCAAACATTTGGCCCAATATAAACATTGTCACCAATTTCTGCAGCTTTACGCCCACCATTGGCACCAATCGTTGTAAATTGCGATAAGTTAACATTGTTACCAAGCACAGCAGTAGGGTTAACGACTAGAGGGCCGCCATGCCCAATAAACAAGCCATAGCCAATTTGAGTTGTGGTATGAATATCTATGCCATACTGCTTTTTTTTATAATAATAAATGGGATAAGCCAACTTTGCCCAAAATGATTTTGCACTGGCCAAACGCAGCCAAAATGAAAAATTAAAACCGCGATTGAAAAAATAAGTTTTCAAAAATGATTTAAAACCAAGATTACCGGTATAGCGGTATAAATCACTTTTTATATATTTGAAGGTCATTTGGATCGTCTCTAAAATTGGATGAATCGCCTTTAATGGATATCCATTTCAGCCATCATGTGCTTATTCACTTGATGCACATCATATTTATTCAGCGCAATTTCCCGCGAACGCTGTCCCATATACTCAATCAGTTTTGGATCTTCAATAAAGTATTGCATGCATTGCACCAAATCATCTACAGACTTCACTCCAACCAAATAACCATTCACACCGTGCGATACCGTTTCACGACAACCTGGTGCATCGGTGGTAATAATCGCCCGTCCCATAGCCATCGCCTCTAATACCGTACGTGGCGTGCCTTCACGGTAGGAGGGCAACACGTAGACCGAGCTTTCCGCAATTGCAGGACGGACATCACTGAGTTTGCCCCAATATTTGAGGCGATCATCGGCAATCCATGTATCGAGTTCAGATTGCGAGATAGCAGATGGATTATCATCAATCCAACCGACCAAATGAAATTCCGATTCAGGATATTGTGCTTTGATGATGCGCGCCGATTCAGCATATTCACGTACGCCTTTATCACCTAAAAGGCGTGCAATGAGTAAGAATGAGACTTTGACCTGCCCTTGTTCATTTTTGGGTAAAGGCATAACATCAAAGTCTTGCACATTCACCCCTGAGCCATTCACCACTACAGTCGGTTTACTAACATCCAGTAAGTGCATCTCTTGGAACAGCTTTAAATCATCTGGGTTTTGAAAAAAGACTTTATCGCTACGTTTGAGCGCTTGTGCATATAAGCCATGCACCAGCTTTTGAAACAGACTACGCTTGCCAGATTCCACATTTTGAAAGGCATAGCCCAGACCTGTAATTAAAGCAAAACGATGCGGTACTTTCGCAAGCCATCCAGCCAGCGTGCCATAAATCACAGGTTTAATAGTATAAGACAGCACATACTCAGGCTGAATTTGACGGATCTTCTGATAGAGATGTTTTAACAGTTTTAAATCCGACAGCGGATTGGTGCCTGTGCGCTGCATGGGAATTTCATGCAGATGATAGCCAAGGGCTTGCAGTTTTTGCTGTTCTTCAGGGAATGATGCGAATTCAGGCGCCATAATATGAATTTCGTGGCCTTGTGCATGAATAGCTTCCAACAGTTTCCCGCGGAAATTTAAAACAGAAGGCAAAAAACTGCTGATCATCAGAAATTTCAACGGCTTTGCTCCCAAACTTGCATATATTGCTGACTCACTTTCTCAATACTGAAATGTGCTTCTACGCGCTCACGCACGGCTTGTTTCAACTGCAATTTTTCATCATTGCTTTGCTGCACATAATTTAAAATTGCTTGCGTCAATGCAGCCGAATTACGCGGCGGTACAATTTCGCCAAGCTCTTGCACAATATATTGCGCATCACCTACATCGGTGCTGATACAAGGCAAACCTGATGCCATGGCTTCGACCAACACATTCGGAAAACCTTCGGTAATTGAAGTCATGAGGAATGCATCAATCGATTGATAAAAAGCAGGCATATCTGAGATTTGATCCAATAAATGGACTTTTTGACTATCCAATTGATATTGATCGAATAAAGCCTTTACTTCAGGATTCTCTAAACTCGCGCCGCTACCTGCAATTTTAAAGATGATGTGTTGATCCTTGAGTAAGCCCATCGTTTCAAATAAATACGGATAGCCTTTGGCCGTGTGATAACGCCCTGCAAAACCAATCACGGTTGGTTCATGCAATTGGGGATTAGGCTGAAATTTATCAAGAAACACGCCATTGGCAATCACTTGGCTATTGCCATTTTTAAAGCCGAAGGCCTGATGCTGCTGCATAGACGAATGCGCACAATAAATAATAGCACTAGGTTGCTGTGACAGTATTTTGCTTATGCCCAAGGCAATCTTGGTGCTGATTGATTCATCTTTAGGAGAAGCAAGAGAATGATGAATACCCCATACGACCTTTGGTTTTTTCGCTAAACCAATAACACTGAGACTGGTCAATGCATTGGCATGGTACATCCAGCATTGCACCGTTGCGGGCTGTAGCTTTTTGAGTAATGCGCGCAGCTGACTCACCGTACTCAGCGTATTTAAACCATTCCAACCGAGCGCATAATGCGACTGACAACGTTCTAAAGTACTTTGATACACCTTGGAAGTTTTCATCAGTGCAATGATCACGTGCTGATAGTCATGCTCAGTTTGCTGAATTAAGCGTGCCAACATCATTTCGGCACCCCCCACGCCTGCAAAGTTGGTGATCACATGTACCATCAACGGTTTGCTCATGTTGCAGACTCCATCATGTTTAAGTACTGCTTCAATACCGTTGCTTTGTGGAATTGCTGAATATGCGCTTCAAAATCAGCTTCTTGATATCGCACATAATCTGCAAATATCGCTTGCTGCATCGCATGGGTTAAACCTGCTTGATCATTACATTCAACCAATAAACCAAACTTAGAGTTTTCTAGAATTTCCATTGGTCCACTTGGACAGTTGGTACTCACCACTTTCACTTTAGAGGCTAAGGCTTGAATAAGTACACCCGGCAAGCCTTCCCAATTCGAGCTTAAAACAAATAGCGAAGCATATTTAAAATAGGCATACGGGTTTGAATTAAAGCCAGGTAAATCCACCACATCGTTTAAGCCTAAGTCCGATACTAAAGCTTCAAATTCAGTACGCAGTTCACCCTCACCTAAAATGATCAGACGAGTTTCAGAATACTGATCATGTAAAGCGTTAAAGGAACTGATCAGAAAACCAAAATTTTTCGCTTCAGTCAGACGCCCTACTGCCAAAATCACTTTATTGCTTTCATTGAAAAATTTGTGTGTGACGGGCACTTTCAGTTTTTCAAAATAGGCATCATCCAGTACAGGGTTATAAATGGTGCTCAGGTTATTTTTCTTATAAACATAATATTCACGAAAATCGGCTTCTACACCTTTAGAGACACAAACCACTTGCTGTGCCATGGGATACGTCCAATTCACCAAAGTTTTTAAAACAAATTTAGCGAGACCCTGTAATTTCAAATTCTTAGACGGCGTCGATACTTCACGGAAGATTAAAGCGGTTTGCACGCCTGCCAGCTTTTTGGCAATACCTGCCACAATATTGGTATGGGTTTGCGTTGCCACCAAGCAGTCATATTGCTCAGCTTTCAGCTTCATCTTTAAGGGTGTGATGCTATTCATCACCCGACCGCAATTAAAATTCACCAATTGAATTTTCCGGCTGACTTCAGGCAACAACTTGGCTTTATCACCTGTGACATCACACACGCCCAAATGAATATTCAGACCTTGTTCTGCAAAGCTGTTCGCCAGTTGAATGACTGTACGTTCTGCACCGCCACCGCCCAAGCTTGGCAAAAAGAACATGACTTTATTCAACATAATCAGACCTAAATTTTAAAATGGGAGAATATTAATGCGGTGTTTTTGAGGCTTGAATGGCCATAGCGCGCTCAACCCGCTCACGATAATCCGTGATGCCGACAAGTTCACTGTCACTGGCACAGGTACTTTGAATTTTGGCTTGATAGTCTGCAAAACTGGATACCACTTTGGCTGGCACACCGATGGCTACGCTGTGATCAGGAATGTCTTTGGTCACCACCGAGCCTGCGCCAATCACCACATTCGAGCCAATGCTCACACCGGGCATAACGATTGTATTGACCCCAATAAATACATGCGAACCGACTTGAATTGGTGCAAAGCGTTGGTAGCGTTTACCTTGCGCATCTTTCACCAAACACGTACTGCCATCATGAGTAATAAATTTCACCCCTGAAGTTACAGTCACATGATCACCAATGCTGACCAAAAATGGTTCTGAGCCCCAGCTTTTAATATAAATTCGGCAATTTTCACCGACTTTTACGCCTTTTTTACGTGCATAAGCCACACTGCCCTTTGCCATAAAATAAGCGAGATCAAACAGCTGTCGAAAAGCAGAAACCATAAATGACATACACAGTACCTGAATGAAGCGAGGCAACTTAAAAGGAGGAAAATAAGTCAGCTATTTTACGCTGAAAATCCACTTTACGATATGGAAACCGCAGTCACGATGCAGGATGAAAAATAAGATCAGATCGATTTGATTTTTTTGGCAGGACTGCCGACATACACCCCTGACACATCCAAAGGCTTCGACACAAGACTACACGCACCAATCACGGAATCATTTGGAATCGTTACGCCATCAAGTATTGTGACACGGGCACCGAGCCAAATATTTTCACCCAAGCTGACCCCTTGTTTAGTGATGGCATCTTTCACCAACAAATCGGGTTCACCAAACTTATGATTGCTCGCAATGATGATACTCTGCGTGCCGATACGGGTATTATCGCCAATGCTCACACCGCCACAACCATTGATAAATGACTTAGAATTGATACTCACGTCTTTGCCAATAGACACCTTGCCACCAAAGCATTTGATATAACAGCTTTCACCAATAAAACTGTTATCCGCGATTTCTAAAATTGCGCCTTGCTCGACAATTAAACTGACATGATCGCCAATATAAACATTCTGACCGATTTTGACCTGACCGCTGATATCGACCGTACAGGCTTTGCCGAAATAACGAAATTTCGTGCCAAAAGCCACATTATAAAATTGCTGACGGCATTGTGCAGTGAACCAATTCATCAGTTTTAACAGTTTAAAAAACATCAGCTTTTGTTTCTCCACACCACATATAAAATGGCAAAGTTATAAATAATTAACGCCACAGGCACCGCCAGGAGCATATAAATTTTATCAGCACATAAAACATATAAGCCTGCAAATAAAGCGAACTTAATCATGAGTTCAACAATTTGCAGTTTAAATAATACTTGGCTATTGCGCTTGGCAATTAAATAAGCCGAACTTGGCGGATTACAAAAAACCGCCCAATAGCCCAACGCTAAAATTTGAAAATAGGTCGAAATCCCGACCCATTCAGAACCGAAAATCCATAGATATACCGATTCAGGCAAGATAAAGAAAATTGCAAAAAGAGGCAGTGACACCAAGCTTAAAAGCACACTTGCCTTTAACGCATTATTGTTTGAATCCGTGCTTTTAAACTTACGGATAAAAAATTGACGTAAAGTCTGTGAAATCAGATTGATCGGCACACGTAAGGTACGCTCGACAATGGCATAGAAGCCCATTGCCTGCACACCCACAAAATGCGACACCACATAGTATGGCAAGTTATGTGAAAAACTATTCAGCAAGGCATGCGGTGTATTGGCGTAAATGAAATCTTTATAATTTTTAAACGCATGCCAACTGACTTGATAAAGTTGATGTTTCAGTAAATAAATCAGCACCGCCACAATCATGATAATCGAACTAATGTTATAACTATTCACCAAGCTGATCTGCATCACGAATGGCAACGAGAGTTGCACTAACACGACAATTGCATTTCTAAAAATATTTAAACCTGCACAAAAATATTCTTTATGCGCTGCAAATTGATAGTTATACAGACTTTGAATCAAAGTGTTGGCAAGTATGCCTGTGGCAACAGCCCCTGCCATTTCAATATTTAGAATAAAACTAATAACAATACCGCTAACAATCGCGATGAAAGTTGAAAATACTACCCCTTCAAAGATCAGGCTTTTTTTATCACCTTCTTCGGCAACCAATAAAGCTTGATCAAGACGTAAATTCGCCACCGTCGATATAACACTGACTATCGCCAATGCAATCCCGTAAGCCCCAAAGTCAGCAACAGAATATAGGCGTGTTAAAACAGGAAGTGCGATAAATGTCATTATCGCACCTGCCAGTAAACTTAAGGTAATCAGCCCAATCGACTGATACTTTGCGAAAATTTTCGCAATCATCTGTTCAATATCATTTTAAGTTGTTTACGTACCAACGCATCGCCAGTTGAATGCCTTCGGCAATTTTGAACTGCGGTGCATAACCCAAGCCTTGCTCAATTTTGGCAATGCTGGCTTGTGAATGACGTACATCACCAGCTCGGAAATCACGGTACACAGGATCGCGCTCAAAGTTCACCGCATTTTCAGCAAGTGCCACCTGAATGGCACGATATAACTCATTCAACGTAGTACGGTCACCCACAGCCACGTTATACACTTGGTTTTTCGCTTCATCCGATGCTGTCGCCGCTAAAATATTGGCTTGAACCGTATTATCAATAAAACAGAAATCACGACTGGTTTCACCATCACCATTGATGAAGACATCTTCACCAGCGATCATCGATGCCGTCCATTTCGGAATCACGGCGGCATAAGCACCATTTGGATCTTGACGCTGACCAAAGACATTAAAATAGCGTAAACCAATCGCTTTAAAACCGTAGCTACGTGCAAAAACATCTGCATATAGCTCATTGACGTACTTGGTCACGGCATACGGCGACAATGGATTACCAATGTTTTCTTCAACTTTTGGCAATGCAGGATGATCACCATAAGTCGAACTGCTAGCTGCGTATGTGAAGCTGGCAACCCCCGCATCACGCGCAGCAGTGAGCATATTTAAGAAACCACTGATATTGGTGTCATTGGTGGTGATCGGATCGGCAATCGAACGCGGTACAGAACCTAAAGCAGCTTCATGCAAGACATAATCCACGCCAACACAGGCTTTTTGGCAGTCGGCAAATTGGCGAATATCGCCTTCAATAAAACTAAATTTTGCCCATTGTTCAGCAGTGACTAAGCTTTGCACTTCATCCAAATTATTCTGATGCCCTGTGGCAAAGTTATCTAAACCCACTACGGTTTGATTCAGCTTGAGCAATGTTTCGAGAAGATTCGAGCCAATAAAGCCCGCAACACCTGTGACCAGCCATGTTTTAGGCGCTGTTTTAAGGTTTTCACATACCTGTTGATATTGATTCATTTTAGTATGGCCCTCTTACAAACGAAGATCAGATTCGGCTTGAGATAACACATATTTCAAGTCATACAACACATGATCAGCTTTACCCAAAGCACGGATCGCCTCCACACCCATGTCTTTAAACTGGTGATGCGCAACCGCTAAAATTACTGCATCATATTTGCCATTTTCCAGTGCCTGCACAGGGCTAATACCGTACTCATGTTCAGCCTCAGCGCCATCGACCCAAGGATCATAGACATCAGCATCAATATGATATTCTTTCAATTCATTCACAATATCAATGATGCGGGTATTACGGATATCAGGGCAATTTTCTTTAAAGCTTAAGCCTAAAATGAGGACTTTGGCATCTTCTACTTGAATGCGTTTTTTTAGCATCGCTTTAACAAGCTGCATCACCACATATGCGCCCATACCGTCATTGAGACGGCGGCCCGCTAAAATAATTTCTGGGTTATAGCCAATCGCTTGCGCTTTATGGGTTAAGTAATACGGATCAACCCCGATACAGTGACCGCCCACAAGACCCGGACGGAAGGGTAAGAAATTCCATTTCGTACCTGCTGCTTGCAGCACCGCTTCAGTATCAATGCCCATTTTATTGAAAATCAACGCCAATTCATTAATTAAAGCTATATTCACATCACGCTGTGTGTTTTCAATCACCTTCGCCGCTTCTGCAACTTTAATACTTGCTGCTTTGTGTGTGCCTGCTTCAATAATCAGGTTATAAACTGCATCAACATAATCAGCGACTTCAGGCGTAGAACCCGAGGTGATTTTTAAAATATTCGTCACACGGTGCAGTTTATCGCCTGGGTTAATACGCTCAGGGCTATAACCTGCATAAAAATCTTGATTGAAGGTTAAGCCTGAATTTTTCTCTAAAACAGGGATACAAACTTCTTCGGTTGCACCCGGATAAACTGTTGACTCGTAGACAACCACATCACCTTTTTTCAACACTTTTGCAATGCTTTCTGAAGCTTTCACCAATGGGGTTAAATCTGGTTGTTTATATTCATCAATCGGGGTTGGAACAGTAACAATAAAAAAATTACAGTCATTTAAGTCTTCTAAATTTGCGCTGTAACTTAATTGAGCTGATTGTGCTAATTCTTCAGGAGAAACTTCTAAGGTATGATCACGTCCGCTACGCAATTCATCAATACGCTTCTGATGAATATCAAAGCCCACCACGGGAACTTTTTTTCCAAACTCAACAGCTAGCGGTAAACCGACATAACCTAATCCGATTATGGCAATTTTTAATTCGGAGAGTTGTAACATACTGAAGCCTATGTCATCGATGAATCATCAATCATCGTTATGTTGTAAATAGCGCTAAATTATATCAGAAAATCAAATTTCGATTGTGTAATGATGTTCTATGACGACTGTAATTTTAATCAAAAAAATTTATTGGATTAAACAATTCACCCTATAAAACCAACATTGCATATTTAAAAAAATTCAAATAACAACTAGATCTTTAAAAAGATATTCATCCATACAAGTGTTGATTAAACTTACGATTTAAAACAAATGTAAAACTATATTCTACAAGGTGAATAGTATAAACTTAACATTCTAAAATGAGTAATTTGGGTACTTAAACCCGTATTTCAATTCAATGATTCAAATATTTTATAAATAGGATTTGTATTCGAGTGAGTTACTATCGTTATAGCTGTATGTTAGCTTTGAGTCTAAGTATGACGGGTTGTGCCATTACTTCAGGCTTACAAACCTATGACCTTCCTAAAGAAGGCACATTTCAGACTGATTTAGGCTCGACAGTCAATGTTATTAAACTAACTCAAGAAAATTTAGTTGCTGTTCAACCCGCCCAAGTAAATCAGCAAAATTTTGCCCATCTATTCAATCAACAACAAAAAAGTTATCGCCTAAACTCAGGTGATATTTTATCTATTTATTTATGGGCATACCCTGAAATTACACCACCCACAAATACAATTAACAATCAAGATGCCATTATTTCTAATGGCTACCAAATTGATCAAAGTGGCTATATCCAATTTCCAATTATTGGCCGATATAAAGCTGCAGGAAAATCGCTGACACAAGTCAATCAGGAATTACGCAGCCAACTTGCTCGTTACTTAAAAACCCCAGATGTGATTGTTCGCGTACTTTCCTACCAAGGACAACGTTACTCTGTCCAAGGTAATGTAATGAAAGGCGGTCAATTTAATTTAACGGATCAACCTACTAGCGTGTATACCGCACTTGGTCTTGCTGGCGGCGTGAATACGCAATTGGGTGACAATACATCGATTACATTAGTGCGCCAAGGTCAAACTTATAACTTAAATAGTATCCAGTTAGAAAAGGCAGGCTATTCACTACATAATCTACTCATACAGCCTAACGATACAATTTATGTCAATTCACGCGAAAATCAGAAAATTTATGTAATGGGTGAATCTGGTAAAAATCAATCCCTACCAATGCGTGATCAAGGAATGAGTCTCAGTGATGTCCTCGGAGAAAGTCTTGGGGTAAACTCGCTTTCTGCAAGTCGAGGTAAAATCTACGTAGTACGTAGTGATATGAATAGCCCAATGACCGAAATTTATCATTTGGATTTAACCAGTATTGGTGACTTTGGACTCGCAAACCAGTTCAAAATGCGTAGCAACGATATTGTGTATGTCGATGCATCTGGCTTGGCACGTTGGCAGCGTGTGATCAATCAGGTGATTCCTTTCTCAAATATGATCTATAACATCGACAGAATGGGTCAATAATGTTATTTAAAAATATTCTGGTGGTGTGTGTAGGTAATATTTGCCGAAGTCCTATGGCAGAATATCTTCTGAAAAAGAATCATCCCGATCTGAATATTTATTCAGCGGGAATCTCAGGCATGATTGGACATGCAGCAGATGATAAAGCCCAATACTGTATGCAAAAAATTGGCATCGATATGAGTCGCCATATTGCCCAAAAATTAAATGCCGAACTGATCAAAAAATCAGATTTAATTTTGGTCATGAGTTCAAATCAACAAAAGCATATTGAACAAACATGGCCATTTGCAAAGGGAAAGACTTTTCGTTTAGGACATTGGCAAGGTAAAAATGTGCCCGATCCTTACCAACATGATCAAGCCTTTTTTGACCAAACCTCAGAACTGATCCAATCTTGCGTTGCAGATTGGACTAAACAAATTTAACTTTTGATGTACGATTATGAGCCAAAATACCAATACAGAAGATACAATTGATTTAAAAGAATTATTTTTCTCTCTGATTGCACAGTGGAAGTTAATTGCTCTATGTGTGATTTTAAGCCTCGTTTGTGCCTTACTTTATTTAAGAGCAACACCAGATACTTATGCAGTCAATGCTTTAGTACAAGTTGAAGAAAGTAAAGGGGCTTCAGCTGCACTATTGGGTGATCTTTCTAATATGATTGATCAAAAACAACCAGCCCAAGCAGAAATTGAGATTCTTAAATCGCGCTTAGTTCTCGGTACCGTGATTCAAAACTTACATCTCGATCTAAAAATTTCAGGTACTGAAAATTCCTTTACTGACCGATTAATTTCAGCTCATAAATATGCCACCGAATATAAAAATAAATCTGTGGTTTTCAAAGATAATGAAAAAAGTTTTGAAATCCGCCAATTTAATATCCCCGCACTCTATCGCGACAAGGATCTTGGCCTACAGCTTCAAGAAAATAAATTTTCTTTGATTGATCTTCAGGCTGAACAAACAATTTTAACAGCACCATTGAACCAAAAAAATTCTTTACGTACAGCAGAAGGCCTTTGGGAAATCTCAATTTATAGCAAAGATCAACTCAAAGACGACTATTTAATTCAAAAGCAGTCTCTACCTGCCGCAGTTGACAGTATTTTGGCAAATTACTCTGTTGCTGAAAAAGGTAAAATGACGGGCGTGCTTGGCCTTAACTATCAAGGCCAAGATAAAGAACATATTACTCAGGTTCTAAATGCCATTTTAGCAGCATACAGTCATCAAAATATTGAAAGACGCTCTGCTGAAAGTGCACAAACTTTAAAATTCCTGGACGAACAACTCCCTGAGCTAAAACAACAGCTTGATGTCGCAGAACGTGAATTTAACAAATTCCGTCAAGAGTTTAATACCGTCGATGTGACTAAAGAATCTGAGCTATATTTAACTCAAAGCGTCACTCTTGAAACTCAAAAAGCTGAATTAGAGCAAAAAGTTGCCGAAGCTTCTGCGAAGTACACCAGTGAACATCCCGTGATGCAACAAATGAATGCTCAATTGGGTGCAATCAATAGCAAAATTGGTGAACTAAATACCACCTTAAAAAAATTACCAGACTTACAACGTCGTTATTTACAGCTATACCGTGAAGTTGAAGTAAAACAACAACTTTATACAGCGTTGTTGAATTCTTACCAACAGCTTCGTATTGCCAAAGCTGGTGAAATTGGTAATGTCCGTATTGTGGATACTGCTGTAGAGCCGATTGAACCGATTGCGCCGAAAAAACTACAAATCTTGATACTTTCAATTTTCCTCGGTGGTTTCCTCGGTACATTACTTGCGTTGTTTCGTAACATGTTGCGCTCAGGGATCAAAGATTCATCAGAAATTGAAAACAATCTGGATCTTCCTGTTTATGCCACTGTGCCCCGCTCACCTGTTCAAGAAAGTCGCATCAAGTTACTGAAGAAGAAAAAGACCATTCCTGTACTTGCAGTTAAAAATAGCGATGATATTGCAATTGAAAGCTTGCGCAGTATGCGTACTGCCATTCACTTTGCACTGACATCTGCAAAAAATAACCTGATCATGATTTCGGGGCCTGCACCAGAAGTCGGTAAATCGTTTATTTCAACCAATTTAGCTACGATTCTTGCGCAAAGTGATAAACGCGTTTTAATTGTTGATGCCGATTTACGTCGTGGTTATTTAAACAAATACTTCAATCATGACAACCAACCAGGTCTTTCTGAGTATTTAAATGGTCAGCGTGATCTAGACAGCATCATTAAAACCACTGAAATTCCAAATTTAAGTGTGATTACTCGCGGTAAGAGCCCTTCTAACCCATCTGAGCTTTTAAGTTCTGGTAAATTCAAAGAATTCTTAGAGTTGATTTCACCGATGTTTGATCATGTGATCATTGATACGCCTCCTGTACTTGCTGTGACAGACGGTATCATTATTTCGCAATATGCTGGTGTGAATTTGGTGATTGCTCGTTATGCGAAAACTCAGTTGAAAGAACTAGAGTTAACCGTGAACCGCTTTGAACAAGTGGGTGTGAAGGTCAATGGTATTATTCTAAACGACATTCAACGTAGCTCAGCTGGTTATGGTTATGGTTATGGCTATAACTATTCTTATGGTTATAAAGCTTCAAAAGACCAAGACTAATTCAAGCCTATTCAAAAAAGCCACCGAATACGGTGGCTTTTTTTATGTGCAAAATTTATGTTGCATGCCACTTTCTGTATAAAAAATGTTTTATATATTCATACCGTTATAGTATAAAAATAAGAACATGACTATGATGATCTTTCCTGCACCTTACCTAATCGTAGAGATAGGTAAGCGCTGAACAGGAAAAGTCTGCTAGAATTTCAGCAACTTTTTACATATAAAATAATTGTGGGAAAATATATGAGTAAGGCCCTACCTATCGCTGTCGCTGTATTACTCGGCGGTGCCGCACTTGTTCCTGTTTACTATGCAACTAAAACACCTGCTACGCAATCAGCAACATCAACTCAACCAGCTGCCAATGCTTCTGCTGTCGCTAAAATAAGTTATGCCCTTGGTTATGAAGTTGCCCATCAAACGCCTCCAGAATTAGATATTGATAGCTTTGTCACTGGCGTTCGTGCAGGCCATGCTCGTGCAAAACCTGCATATACTGAAGAAGAATTACAAAAAGCATATGCTGAGTTCCAACAAGAAATGCAAAATAAGCAGCTCGAAAGCAATAAGCAAGCACAAAGTAGCAGCGATAATTTCTTAACAGAAAATAAAAGCAAAGCTGGGGTTAAAACCACTGCTTCTGGTTTACAGTACCTAACAACGAAAGAAGGTACAGGTAAACAACCGCAAGCCACATCAGTTGTTAAAGTTCACTACACAGGTAAGTTAGTGGATGGCACAGTATTTGATAGTTCAGTACAGCGCGGCGAGCCAATTGAATTTCCGTTGAACCAAGTAATTCCGGGTTGGACTGAAGGTCTGCAGTTAATGAAGGAAGGTGGCAAAGCTACTTTATATATTCCCTCAAACCTAGGTTATGGTGCTCAAGGTGTTCCGGGAACGATTCCACCGAACAGTACTTTAATTTTTGATGTAGAACTCATTGAAGTTAAATAATAAAACCGGTACAGGAGAGCTTTTCGCTCTCCTGCTTTATTTTGAGACTCGGTCATGAAATTACAGATCAGTATGTTGTGTTTGGCATTCTGCTCAAGCACTGTATTTGCCAAAGATGTCAGTAATAAAAGTAGTGCTGCAGAACAAGTGGGTTATAGTTTTGGTTATTTAATGGGACGCAGTAATGCTGAATCCATTAAGGATTTGGATATTGATGCATTTGTTGCAGGTTTAAAGGCAGCTTCTAAAGGTCAAGCTTCGTCATTAACAGATGAAGAAATGACCCGTGCCTTAACCCAATATAAAAAGCAAACCGAAGCGAAACAACTGATTGAACTGAAGCAAAAAGCGGATGCGAATGCCACCATTGGTGCCGCTTTCCTTGCTGAAAATGCCAAAAAACCGGGCATTCAGGTCACGAAATCTGGCCTGCAGTATCAAGTCATTCAAGCTGGCAAAGGTAAGTCACCCAAAGCAAATTCAACAGTGAAAGTTCACTATGAAGGTCGCTTAATTGATGGTACTGTTTTTGATAGTTCAATTGCACGCAACCAACCTGCGATGTTCCAAGTGAGTCAAGTCATTCAGGGTTGGACAGAAGGTCTACAGTTGATGAAAGAAGGTGCAAAATATCGCTTCTTCATTCCTGCCAATTTGGGCTATGGTCAAATTGGTTCAGCAGACGTCATTGAGCCAAATAGCACGCTGATTTTTGATGTAGAGCTCATTGAAGTTCTCCCGAAATAACAATACTCTCTTTAGGAGCATCGACAAATCTCGGTGCTCCTCAATATTTCTTCTTTCCATTATTTTCTTTTACAATTTTTTTGATTGATTTGACTTAAAATTCACATTGATATCTTATATTTATTTCACAAAAACCAATTTCCCTTTATCTTAAGTCTTCATCAACTGCGTAGCCGCACATAAGGATTTGACCATGACCGTTAAAATTAAGACTCGCGAAATTCAATATACAGCAGCTGATGGAACTCAACTTTTTGGCTATTTTGCCGCACCAGAGTCAGACACTGCAGTCGCAGGTGTGTTAGTTGCCCCGGAATGGTGGGGACGCAATGAATATACCGAACAACGTGCGCGCGAATTGGCTGAACAAGGCTATGCTGCTTTCGCTTTGGATATGTATGGTGACAAAAAAGTCACCACAGATGCCAAGCAAGCTTATGAATGGATGATGCAGACTTTTGATCATGCCGACACCATTGTGACCCGTGCGTCTGCTGCATTAAACACTTTGGCACAGCAAAAAGAAGTAAATGCAGATAAACTCGCAGCTATAGGCTTTTGCTATGGCGGAAAAGTCGTGCTGGATTTAGCTCGTTCAGGTGCTGCATTAAAAGCTGTGGTGACCTTCCATGCAACACTTGCTACAGCGACTCCTGCACAAACAGGACAAGTCCAAGCAGAGATTTTAGTGCAACATGGTGAGCTCGACTCGATGGTGAGCTTAGATGATGTTGCGACCTTTAGAAATGAAATGGATGCTGCCCAAGTGCAGTATCAAATCAATATTTTTGAAGGCGCAAAACACGGCTTTAGCAACCCGATGGCGGATGAACGTGCCAAAGCCAACGGCGTAGATTTAGCTTATAACGCTGCTGCAGAACAACAAAGCTTAGCGGCCATGTATGCCTTGTTAGCACGCCAGCTTGGTTCTTAAAGCCATAAGAACCACTACCAATATTTAATTTATAAAAATGAGGAGAGCACAATGACAGAACTCAATTGTCCATATTGCAATTTTGACGAATATGACGTTATTGCAAAAAATGATTTTGGTGTTGTACTTCCTGAACCACATACACTGTCTAAAGGGCATGCTGTCATTGTCCCGCTACGTCATGTTGGTTCATTTTTTGAAATTACTGATAAAGAACGTAAAAGTTTAATGTCCTTACTTGAACAAGCGCGTAATGAATTAAATTTACGCTATCAACCCACTGGCTTTCATATTGGGTTTAATGATGGACAAGTTTTTGGCGAAGCCACTGAACATGTGCATATTCACATTATTCCACGTTATGAAAACCAAACATTGGCGCTTGATACCCGCTGGGGCTTTAAAAGCTAAACTTTAAATTTACACTCACTAAGGAGCTTCGGCTCCTTTTTTGATAGCCGCTATTTTTGCATTTCCCCTGATATACAGATTTCGTTTTGAACAAAAAGAATGCCTATTGAAAGATGTATACTAGGCAGGTTTTTTCAATTTTGACTGTATTGCATGTTTAACTTTTCTGATGCCCTTATCGACTGGTTTGATGTCCATGGTCGTCATGACTTACCGTGGCAAGTGAAGGATGACCCTTACAAAGTATGGGTTTCAGAAATTATGCTACAACAGACTCAAGTCAAAACCGTCTTACAATATTTTGATCGATTTATTCAACGGTTTCCGACTGTTGAAGATTTAGGCCATGCCTCTTGGGATGATGTGGCGCCCTATTGGGCTGGCTTAGGCTACTATGCACGGGCTCGGAACTTACACAAAGCCGCGGGTATTGTTGCACGTCAGGGACATTTTCCAATCAATCTTGAGCAGTGGATGGAACTACCAGGCATCGGCCCGTCTACCGCAGGTGCGCTGATGTCTTTGGGTTTAAGACAATATGGCGTGATTATGGACGGCAACGTCAAACGAGTATTGTCTCGTTTCTTTGCTATAGAAGATGATTTATCGAAACCTGTACATGAACGGGCCATGTGGCAACTGGCGACAGAGCTCTGCCCCACTGAACGCAACCACGATTATACCCAAGCGATTATGGATCTTGGTGCAACCGTTTGCACGCCGAAAAAGCCGCTCTGTTTATATTGTCCTATGCAGCAGCACTGCAAAGCACATGCTCAGGGTTTAGAAACTGAATTACCTTATAAAAAGCCTAAAAAGCCTGTTCCAGTGAGAGAGGCCCAAGTCATGCTGATTCAATCTGCAGGAGAATGGTTGTGGATACAACGTCCGAATAGCGGTCTATGGGGTGGTCTGTGGTGTTTACCTATTTTTGATCAACCCCATGAGTTTCAATCCTACACTCAGCAGCTTGGACTGAAACCTACCACTACTCAAGTGCAAATATCGCATAGTTTTACCCACTTCACTTGGCTTTTAGAAGCTACTGTATTTACTGTTGCTGCCGATCAAAAAGAGCATTTAGCGATTGAATGCAACGGACAGTGGTTTAGCCCGATACAAGCCACTGCACTCGGTATTCCAACCGCCATGAAAAAACTCATTTCTACGCTAGAACTCGAAAGCCATTCTATGCCATAGTTTTGGACTGCTCATCAATTGAATAGGGACAAATGTGACTCAAGAGTTTTTGCTTCGCAGAGGGTTGTTCGGCGGTATTGGTTTTATGTTGCTTTTACTCAGCGCCTGTACGTCAACTCCCCCCAAACCATCTGGTAGTACATTGCCTGCTCATGAAGTGAAAAAATTACAAAACATGCGTTTATCCAATCAATTGCCTGTTCCTGTTCATCAAGTCAAACGAAGTGCGCTCAAGGATACTTGGGGCGCAGCGCGTAGCCAAGGACGAAGCCACGAAGGCATTGATATTATTGTTCCACGTGGAACAAAAGTTCTCAGTGCTACAGAAGGTTTAGTTGCTGACTTACGTAATAACAATTTGGGTGGTAAAGTGATATGGATTATGGGGCCCGCAGGTTCTTGGCATTATTATGCGCATCTTGATGGTCATAAACGTGGCTTAAATGTCGGCGACTATGTCAAAAAAGGTGATGTCATTGGCTATGTAGGTAATACTGGCAATGCTCGACATACTGCACCACATTTGCATTATGGCATTTACTTGGGTGGTAAAGGTCGCAATGCCGTTAACCCCTATCCGTATTTACGTTAATTTTAGGAAACATACATGTCAGAAGCGTTGATCAATCGTCTGGTGGAATTTGCAGAATCTGGTAATCAACAAAAAATCAGCCTCAATGGACAGTCTTATCAGGGCTGGATCATGGAGATCACTGAAGAAGCATTACTCATCAGCACCGGCTACGCAGACAAATCAGGTAAAGATGTATGGATTCAATTTGCCGATCTCGATCAAGCGGAACTGTTGTATTGGGACAATAAAAACGACCAATGGACAGCTTTTAAAATTTAAGTCAAAAGGAGCATTCAACATGACGATACAACGCTGTGCTTGGTGCTCCGAAGATCCTTTATATATTGCCTACCACGACACTGAGTGGGCTAAACCTAGTTTTGATGAGCAGCATCTCTTTGAAATGCTATGTCTTGAAGGACAACAAGCGGGGCTGTCTTGGATCACTGTGCTGAAAAAGCGGGCCTGCTATCAGCAGCATTTTTTTCAATATCCCATTGCCAAAATTGCAGCGTTGAGTGACCTACAATTACAAGAAAAATTACAAGATTCAGGTTTGATTCGTCATATCGGCAAACTCACTGCCATTCGAGATAATGCAAAAGCATGGCAACAGTTAAAAGCCCAAGGGATTCATCCGGTGGAATTTCTTTGGAGTTTTGTCGAAGGTCAAATTGCCAATAATGATGTAGTTGAATATCGCAGCGCCCCTGCACAAACCGCTCAAAGTCAGGCCATGTCCAAAGCATTAAAAAAGCATGGCTTTAAATTTGTCGGCCCGACGACTTGCTATGCTCTGATGCAAGCCATCGGCATGGTCAATGATCATGAAAATCACTGTGACTTTAAATACACGCACGAAGAATGACCTCAAAAACAGAAAGGATAGAATAATGAGTAACAACACGATCCACGCCTATGCAGCAATGAACAGTGGTGAAGCCCTTGTTCCCTACCAATTTGATGCAGGTGAATTACAAGCCCATCAGGTTGAAGTCAAAGTCGAGTATTGCGGTCTTTGTCACTCAGATATTTCTATTATCCAAAATGATTGGAAATCTTCGGTTTATCCTGTGGTCCCAGGGCATGAAGTGATTGGAACCATTACCCAACTCGGCAGCGAAGCCAAAGGACTGAAAATCGGACAACGTGTGGGCATAGGCTGGACAGCAGAAAGTTGTCAACACTGTGACCCATGTATCGATGGTCGCCAAGTGCAATGTACTGGAACCAAGACGGCGACAATCGTCGGTCATGCGGGTGGCTTTGCCAACAAAGTCCGTGCGGGCTGGCAATGGGTTATTCCCCTTCCAGATGATCTCGATCCAACCAGTGCTGGTCCTCTACTCTGCGGCGGGATTACGGTATTTGATCCCATATTACAGCACCAAATTCAGGCCATTCACCATGTTGCCGTGATCGGCATTGGTGGTTTAGGTCATATGGCGATTAAATTGCTCAAAGCTTGGGGCTGTGAAATTACCGCATTCAGCTCAAACTTAGATAAAACCGATGAACTTAAAGCTATGGGGGCTGACCATGTGGTGAATAGTCGTGATCTTGCCGCGATTAAAGCACAACGTGGTAAGTTCAATTTAATTTTAAGCACGGTCAATGTGACGTTGGATTGGCAAGCCTATCTTTCAACTTTGGCACCGAATGGAAGCGTTCACATGCTCGGCCTAGCACTTGAGCCGATGCAAATCCCTGCAGGAATGTTGATCAGCGGTGCTAAATCTGTCACTGGCTCATCAACAGGCTCTCCTGCAGCACTGCGTGAATTACTTCGATTCGCTGCACGTCAAAATATTGCACCACAAATTGAAATGTATCCAATGTCTCAGGTGAATGAAGCGATTGAACGTTTGCATTCAGGAAATGTTCGTTATCGAATTGTGCTGAAAGCTGATTTTTAACGCTAAAAATCTAAGCCCCAAAAGCCTGCTGCATGCAGGCTTTCTTCTGCCCTTTATACACTCATCAAAATTAGACGGTGTTTGTATTTATGCATTCCTTACGCAGCTTCGAGCGGGTCTAATCATCATCAGTACACTCACGCTTATGGCGTGCCAACCCGAACAGCACACTCAAGCTCAAAGCCAGCAAAATTTTATCTGTAAATCTTTAATTCAAAGTTTTTTGAGTGCCCAAAAACTGACGCAATATGAACTTGAGCAGATCCAACCGATCACCAGCGGCGGGTTACATCAGACGCTATATATTTATAAAGCCAAATCTGAAAACGGCATGAATATGATGCCGCAGCAAGCCAAACTTCGCTTTGCCTGTGAACAAATGACCGCGCGGCAATTTCAAATCAAGTTACATCCGCATCCATTTCCAGAACAGACCTTACTCAGTATCGAACTTCCAGAAGCACAGCACATGCAGCAGTTGACTGCTTTTCGTCTGCCTGATCAGTAAAGTCATTGATCGTTCATATTGAACTGAATCATTACTGCTGCTTATTTTAAAATTTCGGGAAATGCCGTTGCAGTTTTACTTTTGCCCAACTGCACTTTCATTTTTTGTAGCATTTGATAAGGCTGTTGCTGCACGAACATATTCACGAAACTGAGCGGAATGGAACCTTCCGGATTGGCATAGCCATAGGTCGACACTTTGACTTTTTGATTGCCTAAACGCTGGAAGGTCCAATCGCCCTCATAATCAGTGAGGCGTACATAATTGGGATTAATCGGATAACCTTTTTTCACCGCTTTATTTTGGATGCTAATGATGCCTTGTGCATCTTTACGCATTTTGCCTTGTACCACCAAATCACGGTCTTTCAAGGGAAATGGAAAATCCAGCACCATATATAAACTGAATTCGCCTTTCTGGTCATCACGGGATAATACTTTGACACTGCCCATATAAGGGACCCAATTCACTGCATTTTCCACATCTAAAATCAGGGAAACCGCTTTTTCAATGGGCACATCAAAACTGGTTTCAGCTTTGTATTGAAAGACAGGATTTTGAGCATTTTGGTAGGTCCAAACTTTAATATTATTTTTATTAATCGTGAGTTTGGCATTATCCATAGTTTTCGCTTGTACTGCCGCAGTGAATGCGACAGCACAGGCCATAAAGATGACTTTTTTCATTCCATTGATCGTCTTATTTTAATTTTATGCTGTTGTTATAACGGATTTTAACGCGCTTTTATACGTCAATATCGTTAAAACCCAGTACATCTTTCATATCGTACTTACGTGCTTCACGACCAACTACCCATGCAGCTGCACGTACTGCACCAGAGGCAAAGTTCATACGGTTGGTCGCTTTATGGGTAATTTCAACACGTTCGCCATCCGCAATAAACATCGCAGTATGTTCACCCACAATGTCACCACCACGAATCGTTTGGAAGCCAATGGTTTGACGTTCACGTGGACCCGTATGACCTTCACGGCAATACACAGCATCTTGTTTTAAGTCACGTCCTAAAGCACCGGCAATGGCTTCGCCCCACATTAGCGCTGTACCTGATGGTGCATCAACTTTATGACGATGATGGGCTTCAATCACTTCAATATCCACAGTATCGCCAAACACTTTTGATGCCAATTCAAGAAGTTTGATTGAAACGTTTACACCGACAGAATAGTTCGCTGCATAGACTACTGGGGTTTCTGTTGCTGTTTCATCGAGATAAGCTTTTTGCTCATCATTCATACCTGTGGTACCAATGACAATCGCAACGCCTGCTTCACGGCAAAGTTTAAGATGCTGTGCCGTTGCTGCAGGTGCAGTAAAGTCGATCACGACATCACAATCTTTTAAAACCTCAGCAAGGTTACCGACAACCTTTACGCCAACCGCGCCAATCCCTGCAAGTTCACCGGCATCTGCACCGACCAAGCTACTTTCAGGACGTTCTACCGCAGCAGCCAATTGATAACCAGCTTGCTGAACCGCCTGAATTAAGATGCGTCCCATACGACCGCCTGCGCCCAAGATACCAATACGTGGAGCTGCTGACATAACATTTTCCTAATGTTGATTCGAAATTGGTCTTACTATATCAAAACTCCATGCGCAGGCTAAGTTACAAACAAAAAAATCCTGCATTTTCTGAAGTCATTGTGCAAATCAACTTCTACGACAGACGCTGACTATTCCCTCACCAAGTCTAGGCATTTTCACGGTATGATAGGCGCGTTCTATTGATCTTGAATATTCATGAAAACCCTATTGTATCTTTGTGCGGCAGTTTGTATTGCACTGGCATGGCTGATTCCGATTCATTACCGACCTTGGGCCACGTATACCGGTGAGCTTTACACCTTCTTTGCCCTATTTGCCTTAGCGGCAACGTTCTTTAAAGAAAAGCTCATGGTGGCAAAAATTTCCTTGCCCCTGTTGCTCTTAGCGTTGATTCCCTTTGTGCAACTGGCTTTTGGGCAGGTGTATTATTTTAGTATTGCCTTACTCTGTATGCTGTTTGTGTTCAGCTTCTGGCTGTGTATCAATCTTGGTTTTAGCCTCTCACAAGGTACGGAAAAACGCGAAAAAACCTTCCTATACCTGAGCTATACCTTTGTTGCATCTGGGGTCATGACAGGGCTCATCGCAATATGTCAGTGGTTAGATTTCGACTCGTTTCTTCCTTTTGTGATGAAAATTAGTGGAACTACGCGCCCATTTGCAAACTTTGCTCAGCCAAATAACATGGCCACGTTTCTGCTCATGTCCTTGTTAGCCTGCTTATATGTTTATGAACAGCAAAAAGTTAAAACCCGCTATTTGGTCACTTGTGCAATTCCTATTTTAATTGGGGTCGCGCTCAGCCAATCTCGCACCTCTTGGGTGGCAAGTATCTGTGTCCTAGTCTATTTGGCTTATGCACAGTACAAAGATTATATCCGTCTTCGCTGGTTTTACAGCTTGGCCTGGTTTATCGGCTTTGTGGCACTGATTGTATTGATGCCAAAATTAAGTCAAATCATGAGCCAAATATCCGACATGAATATTCAAGAAAGTCGTGACGTAGTCAAACGTGCTGGTGGAGATATGTCTCGTTTAGCCATTTGGCAACAAATGGCGCATGCCGTAGCTGCACAGCCTTGGTTTGGCTATGGTTGGCATCAGACTAGTAGCGCTTTTGTCTCGATCTCTGACACGGTGCAAGGGCCTGTATGGATTCGTAGCTCACACAATTTTATTTTGGATTTCTTATTGTGGAATGGCGCCATTATTGGTGTACCGTTCTTGACCTATTTCGCCTATTGGGGCATCCAATTACAAAAGTTAGCCAAGTCTGCATTATCTGTGATTGGCCTATTGATGGTCGGTGTCTTCATTATTCATGCCATGTTGGAGTTTCCGCAAAACTACGCATATTTCTTACTGCCTGCGGGTTTTATTATCGGGATTCTTCAAGCAGCGAAGCCACAGACGGCTACATTGAGTCTGTCACCATGGTTTATCCGCATTGTTTTCGTGATTGGTGCAGTGCTGATTACGGTGATTTATCGTGATTATGCTAATGCAGCGATTCAGCTGGGCCAGGCATCAAAATATGAAAAAACACCGGAGAAAATCACTAATCATGAGCCGATCTATTTGCTGACGGAATTTAGACATCGGGTGGCGATTATTCGTTTAAATCCGTACTCCATCGTTTCTGAACAAACCATTCAGGATACTGAAAAATTGGTTCGCAGCTATCCAGCGAAATACCACATCATTAAATATGCACGTTTATTGGCCTTTAATGGTCGTGAGGCTGAAGCACGTCATCAGCTACAGCGTCTTAAAAATATCTATAGGCTCGACATGAGCTATGAGAGTTTATTACTACCTATAGCACAGCCGAAACCTTAAAACGCTCATTAAAAAAGCCTGCAATTTTGCAGGCTTTTTTATAGCTAAGTTCAAATCACAGCGAACTCAAGCAAATCATATCAATTAATCAAATAAACGGTCGAAGAATGATTTTTTCTTCGGAGATGATTTATTGTCATCGCCATCCATCGTGTCTTGTAACTCTTTTAACAATTCACGTTGACGAGCCGTTAAATTCACTGGCGTTTCCACCACGATACGGCAGAGTAAGTCACCAGTCATGCTGGTACGTACAGGTTTCACACCTTTACCACGTAAGCGGAACAATTTGCCAGTTTGAGTTCCTTCAGGCACTTTCAAGCTCACACGGCCATCGAGAGTCGGAATTTGAATTTCTTTACCCAATGCAGCATCTGCAATGCTTACAGGCACATCCATATACAGGTCAGCGCCATCACGTTGGAAGATTTCGTGTTCACGTACCACCACTTCTACATATAAGTCGCCTGCTTGGCCATCACGGATCGCCTCGCCTTTGCCACTTAAACGTACGCGGTCGCCATTATCCACACCTGCAGGAATGGTCACTTCTAAAGTTTGCTGACGGTCAGAAACCCCTGAACCATGACATTTATTACATGGGTTCTTAATAATTTTACCTTGACCACGACAGGTGCTACAGGTTTGCTGCACAGAGAAGAAGCCCTGTTGCATACGCACTTGACCTGCACCATGACAAGTTTTACAGGTTTCAACGTCGTTTGGATTTTTAGATCCTTTACCATCACAGGCATCACATGGCGCTGGCGCAGTAAAGGTAATGGTTTTTTTCACGCCCTTCACAGCTTCCTCAAGGGTAAGCTCCATAACATAGCGTAAGTCTGAACCACGGCGTGCACGTTGCTGACCACCACGGCCACCACCGCCAAATGCGCCACCGAATATGTCACCAAACTGACTAAAGATATCTTCTGCGCTAAAACCGCCACCGAAGCCACCGCCGCCGCCCATGCCGCCTTCAAAAGCTTGATGTCCCATACGGTCATACATACTACGTTTTTCGCTGTCCGATAAAACTTCATATGCTTCTGCAGCTTCTTTGAATTTTTCTTCAGCTTCTGGGTTATCTGGATTACGGTCAGGGTGATACTTCATCGCCAACTTACGGTAGGCTTTTTTAATTTCATCATCACTTGCGGTTTTAGATACACCTAAAACCTCATAATAATCACGTTTAGCCATGTCTGGCGATGCTCCTCACGGAATTTAATTTAATACTTAACTGTGGTCTGAAATTGGGGAATCAAACCATTTTTTCAAGGGGTAGGCAGGAAAAAAATAAATCGACTTAGAAAACAGCCTTATTTTTAACGAATTTGGATAGACCTTGGATCCATGCATTTAATAGATACAAAAAGGCAATCGCAGAAAAGATCACACCAATTACCGTGCATGCAGTCACCCAAAGATAGGTGTCCCAATAATAGAAAAATAAAGGAATAAACCACAGTGCGGCAAAAATGGCCATCATGGAATAAATCACGACGGTGCGCATGACCCAAAGCGCTTGGGCTTGGAGCCAAACTTCTGCAGAATCGATTTGAGTTACTTTGCGTGCAAAGCCGTAGGCAAATACACCACTAATCAGGGTAAATAAAGCGAAAAACATGAAGACATAAGAAATCGCAATATAACGGCGATACTTAGCTAAACTCTCTGCTGTCATCTGTGATTCAACCCCGTACACCACAATATGCCGCGCTGCACTTGTGGTTGTTTTACTTTTTAAAAATGTCTTTGTAGATCAGGTGCTACTATAGAGAAAAATTCAATATTTCGCACCCAATATTATGACACTTTTAAGGATTCTGCTGAGTTTTTTTCACTTTAAACCACTGTGCATACAACGCAGGTAAAAAGAACAAGGTCAGTAGGGTCGCCACGATCAATCCACCCATAATCGCCACGGCCATTGGACCGAAGAAAATACTGCGAGAAAGTGGAATCATCGCCAATACAGCGGCCAATGCAGTCAACACAATGGGACGGCAACGACGTACCGTCGCATTGATAATCGCATCCCAAGCCGACTCCCCGGACTGAATATCTTGTTCAATCTGATCAATCAAAATCAGTGAATTGCGCATAATCATTCCAGACAGTGCAATCGTGCCGAGCATTGCCACAAAACCAAAGGGTTTATTGAACAATAACAGGAATAACACCACGCCAATAATGCCCAAAGGTGCAGTTAAAAATACGATCATCGCCCGTGACATGCTGCGTAGTTGAATCATCAATAAGGTCATGACAACTGCGAGGAATAATGGCATGCCCGCATTTACAGAAGTTTGACCACGTGCTGACTCTTCCACAGTACCGCCTACTTCGAGGAGATATCCATTCGGCATCTCTGCACGTAACTGATCAAATGAATCTTTTAACTCACCCACCACCGTTGCAGGTTGCAATTTACTGCGAATATCCGCGCGCACAGTAATGGTCGGTAAACGGTTACGATGCCAAATCAAACCTTCTTCAAAGCTATACTCAATTTTCGCAATCTGCGCCAATGGCACTGAACCACCATTGCTGGTCGGTACAGCCAAACTGCTGAGAGAACCGACATCCAATCGCTCGGCTTGATCACCACGCATCCGAATTTCAATCAGCTCTCGTTTCTCACGATACTGATTAATCACTGCACCACTGATTGAACTATTCAAGAAATTGGACAGATCTAGACTGGAAACCCCCATTTGACGTGCGCGATCTTGGTCGATGTCCAGTTTAATCACTTTGCTTGGCTCACCCCAATCCAAATGCACATTGGTGGTGTTCGGGTTTTCACTGACTTTTGCAGACACCCGTTGTGCCCACTCACGCACCAAGCTCAGATCTTCACCCGACACGCGGAACTGCAATGGATAACCCACGGGTGGGCCATTTTCTAAAAGTGAAACCCGTGTACGTACTTCAGGTAAGAGCTTACGAATTTCTTCTGCTAATGACTGACGAATTTCATTGCGATCATCTAAAGATGAAGCCAATACCACAAACTGAGCAAAACTGGCTTGGGGTAACTGCTGATCTAGAGGTAAATAAAACCGCGGTGAACCTGTCCCCACATAAGCCACAAAATTATCAATGCCTTGTTTTTTCGACAAGAACGCTTCGACTTTTTTTACGGCCGCTTCTGTGGCTTTCAGAGATGCACCTTCCTCGAGCTTTAAATCCACTAAAATTTCAGCACGGTTTGACGGTGGGAAGAACTGCTGTGGTACAGTTTTAAACATTAAAATCGATAACACAAAGATGCCAACCGTCGCTGCAATCACCGTCTTACGATAGGTCACACAAGTGTCGACCCAACCACGGAAACGTTGATAAAACGGAGACTGATAAGGATCGTGATGTTCGCCGGCATGATGCACCATCGGCTGAGGTTCAGGTTGTTTGCGCAAACGTGCCCAGAGGCGCTGATACCACGGGGCTTTTTGTACTAAATCTTTGTTGAAATCTGGCAGTAATTTATCCCCTAGATAGGGAACAAACAGCACCGCTGCAAACCATGACACCACCAATGCAATAGTGACCACTTGGAAAATCGAGCGAGTGTATTCCCCTGTGCTCGATGCGGCTGTGGCAATCGGCAAAAATCCTGCAGCCGTAATTAGCGTGCCTGTTAGCATTGGAAATGCAGTCGTCCGCCATGCATGTCCGGCGGCTTGTAACCGGCTATAGCCCTGCTCCATTTTGATCGCCATCATTTCGACAGCAATAATCGCATCATCCACCAATAAACCGAGTGCGAGAATCAATGCCCCCAAAGAAATCTTGTGCAAACCGACATCAAACATCTGCATGCCTGCAAAAGTCATGGCCAAGACTAAGGGAATGGAAAATGCCACAACCAATCCTGTACGGAAACCCAAGGAGAAGAAGCTCACCAATAGGACGATAATCACGGCCTCAGCGAGGACTTTCATAAACTCATTGACGCTGCGCTTCACGGCTACAGGCTGATCAGAAACTTTTTTTAGTTCCATACCCAAGGGCAAGGTTTTTTGCAGGCGGGCAAATTCTGTTTCAAGGTTTTTACCCAAAGCCAGAATGTCGCCTCCTTTACGCATCGACACGGCAATGCCTAAACCATTTTCACCCATAAAACGCATACGAGGCTGCGGTGGATCACTAAAGCCCCGATGTACATCTGCCACATCACCCAATTGAATCGTTCGACCATTCACCAATAAGGGCATCTGACGCAGTTCATCAATGTTTTGTAAATTGCCGCTGACACGCACTTGAATCCGGTCTGAATTGGTTTCAAAAAAGCCAGCACTGGCAACCGTGTTTTGCTGCTGCAAGGCTTGTTGAATCGCCGTCACGGGTATGCCCATTTGCGTGGCTTTGGTGTTGGAAATTTCAATCCAAACTTTTTGATCTTGTAGACCAATCAAATCCACTTTCGCAACGTCTTTGACTCGTTGTAACTGGAGCTGTAAACGGTCGGCATATTCCTTCATGGTGGCATAGTCAAAGTCTTTGCCGGTGAGCACATAGATATTACCGAAGGTGTCACCAAACTCATCATTAAAGAAAGGACCTTGCACCCCAGATGGTAATTGATGGCGAACATCATTGACCTTTTTACGCACGGTGTACCAAACATCGGGGACTTGCTGCGAACGTAGACTGTCCTTGGCCACAAAGGTCACCATGGATTCACCCGGACGTGAATACGCCATGATGCGTTCATACTGCCCCGTAGTCATCAGTTCTTTTTCAATTCGATCGGTGACCTGTAGCGAAACTTCTTTGGCTGTTGCACCAGGCCAATAGGTTTGAATCACCATGACTTTAAAGGTAAATGGCGGGTCTTCACTCTGCGACAATTTGGAATAGGAAAATATCCCAACGATGCCCAGCAGAATCATAAAATAAAGGATTAAACCTTTATTTTTCAGTGCCCACTCAGACAAGTTAAAATTCATTATTTAACTCCTGTCTGAATGTGTACCGCACGATTTTCACGATCAACGGGTTGTATTTTTTGTTTTTCGCGGAGTAAATGCACGCCGCCAACCACCACAAAATCCCCTGCTTGCAAACCACTGAGTACGGGCACGCTATCACGTCCGTATTCGCCTAAAGTTACTGGAACTTTACGTACCGTATTGTCTGCATTGACCACCATCACATACGCCTGCTGACCACTCGCAGACACACTCGATAACGGCACATGCAAAACATTCTGCTGTGCTTTGGTTAAAAATACCCGTGCACTTTGCCCCAGTTGAATGGCGCTATTGCCTTCACGTAATGCCACTTTGACACTATAAGTACGAGACTGATCGGCAGCAGGACTAATTTCACGTACATAGCCTGCAAATTTTTCCTGTGGTTTCGACCACAAGGTAACCCATGCATCCTGCCCTGTTTTAATTTCAGCAACAGCCTGTTCAGGCACACCAATGACCACGTCACGTTCACCTGCAATCGCCAATTGAAAAGCTGGTTGTCCTGCTGCAATCACTTGACCAATCTCAATATTACGTTCAGTAATGACCCCATTTTTATTGGCAATTAATTGGTTATAACCGGTCTGATTACGACTCACATCATAATTTGATTGAGCTTGCTTTAAGTTCGACTGTGCCGCTTTATATTGGTTTTCCACCGCATCGTACTGCGAGCGACTCACAGCATTGACTGGCAATAATTGCTTAAAGCGTTTTAGTTCATCTTCAGCAATCTGTGCAGCGGAACGCGCACTTTCAAGCTGTGCTTGTGCTGCATTCAGTTGCAACTGTGCATCTTTGACGTCTAATTTTGCCAAAACTTGCCCGACTCGGACTTGGTCTCCAACATCGACATAGCGCTCAGTGATTTGACCGCCAACCCGAAAAGCTAAAGCTGTTTGCTGGCGGGCTTGTACATCACCCGCATAACTTTTTTGTTCAAAATGTGTGGCGCCCGGCTGAGTCACCATCACAAATGGCACTTCCTGTTCCGTTTGGGCTTTATCCTTGCTGCATCCCCATAAGGTCACACTGCAAACGATAATCATGCTGACAACTGTGGTCTTAATCGTACTCATGAAGTTCGCTCTTAATAAAAAGTCTTTTTTAGGGCAGAATATTATTCAATTAATTTGGTTATTTTTTAATTAATAAACCATGCGGTACATTAATTAGATTAATTATCCGAAATCAATGACCTTTTCGCCTTTTTTGGAATTTTTTCAGCAAATGAATGTCGGCCGCCCGAAAGACTTAGAAAAACGACAACGGATTTTAGAGTCTGCAAAACAATTATTTTTAGAAATGGGCTATCACGGTTGCAGCATGAATCAGATTGCGCAACATGCAGGGGTCACCAAACTGACGGTCTATAACCATTTTCAGGACAAAGCCACTTTATTTACCAGTGCAATTGAAGATACCTGTGAATATATTTTAAATACTCGCCCGCGACATCTGCACAGCGAAAGTCATTTTATGCAGGCTTTCGTAGAAATTTGTGAGTTGGGGCTGAACATCATGAATTTGCCAGAAGCCATTAAACTGGACTTATTACTTTTGGAGTTGGCTGCCGAACACAGTCCCTTGGTGGAACAGTTTTTCCGTGCCTCACATTTGAAAATGCGCCAAGTCTGGGAGAATTTCTTTCAAGACGCAGCAGCTTTAAATTTCATTCAGCAGGATAATCCTGCCCGACAAACTGAACTGATTGTGTCGCTACTGATGGGACTACGCCATCAAGAAGTCTTATTGGGCATGCGCCCAGTACCTGAAACAGCAGAGCGACAGGCCATTATTCACTCTGCCATCGACATCTTTATGCTGAAATATCAACTCGGCACACAGAGCTAAGCATTTTCTGAAATATTTCAAGGCTAAACTGAAACAAATGGCATAGCTATTGCTCATTTACCTAGAAAAGTCATCCGACTTTTGTCTGTACCCCCCTTTTGCCACAGCACTTTCGGGGTATAGTCGAGACAGGAATACGCGGAGAAATAACAAATGATTCAACAAATTGATGCTCCATTACGTGAAGACGTGCGCTTACTGGGCAATTTATTAGGTGAAACCCTAAAGCAGCATGCAGGACAAGATTTGTTTAATCAGGTAGAGCAAATTCGTGCTTTGTCTAAAGGCGCACGCGATGGACAAGTTGAAGCCGAAAAACAGTTAGAACAATTATTTTTAAATTTAAAAGATGAAGAAATTCTGCCACTGACCCGTGCATTTACGCACTTTCTCAACTTTGCCAATATTGCCGAACAATACAATGTGGTACGTAGCCGTCGCCAAAGTGAGTTTGATGAGCAAGCACCTTCACCGAATCCACTCGATCATTTATTTGAAAAATTTAAAAGCAATAACATCAGTGCGGAACAACTGTTCCAACAAATTTGTGAATTAAAAATTGAATTGGTCCTGACTGCACATCCAACCGAAGTCAGCCGCCGTACCTTGATCCAAAAATATGATGGGATTAATGATTGCCTGTTTAAAATGGATCAACAAAAACTTACGCCACGCGAACGCAAAGCCGTACTGGATGATTTAAAACAACTAATTTGCTCGGCATGGCAAACGGATGAAATTCGTCAACATCGCCCGACGCCTGTCGACGAAGCTAAATGGGGCTTCACGACCATTGAACAGACCTTGTGGAATGCTGTACCC
This sequence comes from Acinetobacter sp. YH12144, assembly GCF_013418345.1. NCBI lineage: Bacteria > Pseudomonadati > Pseudomonadota > Gammaproteobacteria > Moraxellales > Moraxellaceae > Acinetobacter > Acinetobacter sp. YH12144. The sequence goes on from NZ_VPCD01000009.1 coordinate 124,793, forward strand.
AAATTCATGCGTGAATTGGATGGCATGGTTCAAGATCATTGTGGCAAGACGTTGCCTTTAAATGTTGCCCCTGTGCGCTTTGCGTCATGGATGGGCGGTGACCGTGATGGTAACCCAAACGTCACCCATAATATTACTCAAGAGGTGCTGTGGCTTTCACGTTGGAAAGCTGCCGACTTGTATTTACGCGATATCGAAGACCTGCGCTGGGAACTTTCGATTCAAGAATGCAGCAAAGAGCTTAGTGATGCCTTGGGTCATTTCCACCCTGAACCGTATCGTGAATATCTACGTGATGCGCGGGAACGCCTCAAAGCCACTCGTCACTGGTTGGCACTAAAACTCCGTGGCGAAGATGCTGACGATAGCCAAGTCATTAAAAGCCGCCATGAGCTGCTCGATCCACTATTGGTTTGCTACCGTTCACTGATTGACAGCGGTTTACCTGAAATTGCCAATGGTCAGTTACTCGACTTTATTCATCGGGTAAATTGTTTCGGTATCGAATTACTCAAATTAGATATCCGTCAGGAATCCACGCGTCATCGCCAAGCGATTTCTGCCATTACCGAATATTTAGGTTTAGGTAATTTTGAAACATGGACGGAGCAAGCCCGTCAAAACTTCTTAATTCAGGAACTGCAAAGCAAACGCCCACTGCTACCGAAGTTTTTAAATGAGCCGAAACAAAGTCTGATTGAACATCCAGATGTACAAGAAGTCTTTGCGACCATGCGCACTTTGGCAGAACAGCCACCTGAAAGTTTAGGGGCTTATATTATTTCCATGGCAGAGCATCCGAGCGATGTCTTGGCCGTATTGTTACTGCAAAAAGAAGCGGGCATCAAACAAGCGCTACGCGTTGTGCCACTGTTTGAAACTTTAAAAGATTTGGATGGTGCCGCCCGTACCATGAATACCCTATTCAATATGCATTGGTATAAGCAGCATATTCAGGGTAAACACGAAGTGATGATTGGCTATTCAGACTCAGCCAAAGATGCGGGCTTTATGTCGGCAAACTGGGCGCAGTATCGTGCGCAGGAAGAATTAACTGCGGTTGCGAAAAAGCATGATGTGCAACTGACATTATTCCATGGCCGTGGCGGTTCAATCAGCCGTGGTGGTGCGCCGACACAGCAAGCGCTGTTTTCACAGCCACCAGGCTCGATTTCAGGGGCGATCCGTGTCACAGAACAAGGGGAAATGATTCGCTTCAAGTTTGGATTAGAAGGCATTGCCTTACAAAACTTGGAAATTTACACCGCTGCGACCTTAGAAGCGACCTTATTGCCACCGCCTGAACCGAAACAGGAATGGCGTCAGCTCATGCACAGCATGACGGATCTGTCGGTACAGGTGTATCGTCAAACCGTGCGTGAAAATCCGCATTTTGTAAAATACCTACGGACTGTAACGCCAGAACTGGAACTACAAATGTTACCGCTCGGCTCACGCCCAGCCAAACGTAAAGTTAGCGGTGGGATTGAGTCTTTACGTGCGATTCCTTGGGTGTTCGCATGGACGCAAATCCGTTTGATGCTACCTGCTTGGCTTGGTACAGGTGCTGCGATTAATCAAGTGATTGATCAAGGTCAAAAGCAGACACTCGAAGAAATGTTAGAGCAATGGCCGTATTTCCAAACCCTGATTGATATGTTGGAAATGGTCTTGTCCAAAGCCGATGGTCATGTGGCGCTTTATTATGAGTCTCATCTGACGGATGACGCAGACCTCAAACAGTTGGGCGAAGAGTTACGTCAGCGTTTACGTGATGCGGTACAAACGCTATTAGCACTCAAAGGTGAATCGAAATTACTCAGCAGTAACGATGTGCTCGACCAATCCATGAAAGTACGTAAGCCCTATCTACTGCCGCTACATTTACTACAAGCCGAGTTAATGAAACGCCGTCGTGCTTATTTGGCAGCACGCCAAGCAGAAAATACGCCTGTTGATCATGCCTTGATGGTAAGTATTGCCGGTATCGCTGCCGGTCTACGTAATACTGGCTAAAACTTCCAACCCCAAACGAAGCACATCCATGGATGTGCTTTTTTTTTAAGCAATCACTTTAGCTTTAAATTGTTTAGGAATATATAAAATAAGAAAAATTTATGAACTAAGATAAAAAACCAACAATGATTAATTACATGATTTAACATTAATTTTACATATAAAAAACTTTTACCACTTGGTAAAAATACATGTAAAGTCAGGTAATTAATTTGAACAAAATATTTTTAAAAGTAATTAAATCTTCTAAAAAACAAGAGTATGATGTGCACAATTTATCTTTTGAGTGCTCATTTTATGTCCAATTGGTTTCCCAAATGGCGCCCATACGAAGGCAATATTGATGCACGTCCTGTCGGTACCAATGAGTATCTTCCGCCTGTGCAAAGTGTTGTATTGGGGATACAGCATGCCTTTGCAATGTTTGGTGCAACGGTTCTTGCACCATTCTTGATGGGCTTTGATGCCAACCTTGCAATTTTAATGTCGGGCATCTGTACCATCTTGTTCTTCTTTATGACTGGTGGTCGTGTACCAAGTTATCTGGGCTCAAGCTTTGCCTTTATTGGTGTGGTCATTGCCGCAACAGGTTATGCAGCGTCAGGTACTGGCGCGCCAAATGCCAATATCGCGATGGCTGCTGGCGGGATTATGGCCTGCGGTATTTTATATGCCATTTTTGGTTTTATCGTGATGGCAACGGGTACCCGTTGGATTGAAAAACTCATGCCACCTGTAGTGACAGGTGCAGTGGTGATGATCATTGGTCTCAACCTTGCCCCAGTGACCATTAAAGGGGTTGCCGGTAATAACTTTAATATGTGGATGGCTTTAGTAACCGTACTATGTATGGGTTCAATTGCTGTGTTCACCAAAGGTTTATTACAACGTCTATTACTCTTAGTTGGCCTTCTACTCGCTTACTTGGTGTATTACATCATTTCCAATGTCATGGGTCATGGCACACCAATCAATTTCGTTCCCGTACAAGAAGCCGCTTGGTTTGGTGTTCCGCACTTCCATTCACCCGTCTTTGACTTCAATGCCATGCTCATCATTGCACCGATTGCGTTGATTTTGGTTGCAGAAAACCTTGGTCACATCAAAGCTGTAGGTGCGATGACAGGTGAAAATCTCGATCCGCACATTGGTAAAGCCTTCGTTGCAGATGGTGTTGCAACCACACTTTCAGGCGGTGTCGGCGGTCCGGGTATGACAACCTATGGCGAAAATATTGGTGTGATGGCGGTAACACGTGTTTACTCGACCATCGTATTTGTATTTGCGGGTGTATTCGCCATCTTCCTTGGTCTTTCTCCAAAGTTTGGTGCGATTATTCATACTATTCCGCAAGCCATTTTGACAGGTGCATCGATTGTTGTATTTGGTCTAATTACCATTGCAGGTGCGAAAATCTGGATTGAAAACAAAGTCGATTTCTCAAAAAATAAAAACCTGATGGTGGCAGCAGTCACGATTATTTTAGGTACAGGTGACTTTGCACTTCAATTTGGTAACTTCAACTTAGGTGGTATTGGTACTGCTACATTTGCAGCGTTGATTTTGAACTGGTTCTTTAGCTTGGGCGACAAATCAGAATAAGCCCCAAGACATTTAAAAAAGAATACAACATTCATTTGAAAAGCGGCCGAAAGGTCGCTTTTTTTTATAGCTACTCTTTCGGTAAGATAAGGCATTAGCCAAGGAATACACCGTATGCGACTGGATTTGTTCGACCTTCAATTGGTACTGCACATTGTTGACAGCGGTAGTCTGACCAAAGGCGCTGCTCGTTCTGCCATCTCGCTACAAGCAGCCAGTGAACGAATTAAAAAACTCGAACAGCATTACCGCACGGCTCTGTTCACTCGCCAAGCCAAAGGAGTCAAACTGACCCTTGCCGGTCAAACCTTGGTTGAACATGCGCAGCACATCTTGCGTGAGGGGCAACAATTAGAACACGCTATGCTGCCCTTTGCTCACGGGCTGAGTTCCAATATGACCTTATGGTGTAATTCATCTGCACAAAGTGAATATTTACCGGTCTTGCTACCACGTTATTTGCTAGAAAATCCCAACACACAAATTGAGCTGCATGAAGCCGAGTCTAAAGACATCATTGCAGCGATTGAACAAGGCAATGCACAACTAGGTCTAATTTCGGGTTTCTTTAAATCCGAAAAGTTACAAACACTTGAGTTTGCAAATGATCCTTTGGTACTGATTTGTCCTCTAACTCATGAATTGGCCTCGATATCTAGCGTCAAACCCGCAGAGATTTTAAATTATCCCTTTGTCGGTTTGATGCAATATCATTCCTTGCAACAATCGATCGAGGCACAAGCCAAATTATTCGGCTGTGAAATTCAGTATCGGCTGCGTTTGCCGAACTTTGCCGCGATCGCGCAAGTGATAGCGAATGGTGTGGGCGTTGCCATCATGCCAAAACGTGCGGCCCAACGATTAATCAGTTTGTATGCCTTTGCACAAGTTGAGCTCAGCGGTGAATGGGCCAATCGAAAACTGCTCCTCACCGCACGTAATTTTGATGATCTACCCTTAAATTATCAGCATTTTAGTCAGTTTCTACTGTCACAAAAATCTGCGTTGGATAGCGAAGTCTAGGCTTTAAATCACGCCAAACTGGTGCAGCATCATATAGCTACCGAGGGCAATCAACCCGATAAAAAACACCTTACGGAATTTTTGTTCTGGAATGCGGTAACGGATTTTTTTCCCTGCCCACATGCCAATGAGCGCTGGAATCAGTGCCATGGCTGACATAGCATAATCAATCGGAAGATCTTCCACAGGATTTTGCTGTAAGAACACTGCCAAACAAATGGTTGATGTGGTAAAGGCCAAACCGAGTGACTGTACGAGATCATCGCGTTTGAGCTGCAAACCTTGCAAATATGGCACCACAGGGATCACCACCACACCGGTCGCAACAGTCAGCGCTCCACCGAGATAACCGATCATTGGAGATAGCCATTTTTCATGTGGTGCAAAGTTCGGCAAGCTTTTAGCACAAAGCCCATACAATCCATATAGTGCCAACATGCCCCCCAGTAAAGCTTCACTTTTAAATTCACCATGTCCTAAAGTTGGAAAAATACTCCAAATTGAACCGACGATAATCCCAAGTAACAAGGGCCAAAAGCGTTGAATTAGTCGCAGCACCTGCCCTTCGGCAAATAATTGCCAAAAGTTGGTGACCATAGATGGAATGATTAATAACGTCGCTGCCTGAAATGGACTGATCACCATGGTGAGTAAGCCCATCGATACCGCAGGCAGGCCTAACCCAATCGTGCCTTTAATTAGACCTGCGATTGCAAAAACTGTGATGACGAACCAAATCATGGCGAAACTCACTGAAGAATTGGTTCTATGCTATGCAATTCAGGCGCTTTGAAAAATCAGTGTTTTTGGAATAGAGCCTCAATGAAAAGTTGAGGCTATGCTTAAAATCAACTATAGACAAGGTAGTTGGATTCAATAAAAAAATAATTACAATTTATTTTAATTACTGTCATAACTACTCATTTGCTCTTCAGCTAATTCATAAGAACTTTCGAATTGATATTTCACCGTTTCATCTTGAATCGAATCAATAAATTTTTTTATTTTATTTTTATATTCAACGTTCCCAGATTTATACATTGATAGCAAATAGCCCCACTCACCATAAATATACTGAGGGTCATTTTTTGATACTTTCCTTAATTCTTCTTTTAAAATCAATGCTAAATCGGAATAACATTTTTCATATTCATCTTTCGATCTTTTAGCATAATAGCTTAACTCACACTGAGTCACTAAAAGTTCCTGACTGAAAGAGTCCTTTAACATTTTATTATTAAGATTATAAGCCTCTTCATACATGCCTGTTGCTAAGTAGATTTGCATTTCAATCTTTTGTCGTTCTTGATCATTCGTGATCTTTTTTATTTCAGACAAACTATCTTTCATTACTTTATCTGCGTTTTCTTTATCTCTCAGATTAAGTTTATTAATAGTATTTTTATAATCATTTATTATAGCTGTATCTTCTTTAGACAGCGTTGAAATTGATTCTTTTTTTTGAGCTTCTTTAACTTCATTCTGATTCAAACTAATTTTCTCAGACGAACAAGCAGTACTACCGAATATCAAAATGGTTAAGAAAATAAAAAAATGCTTCATCAAACTTTTCTCGATACAGAGTTTAAGGTTAAGACATGAGTTTTAAAGCTAAGAAATGATCCTAGACAGTATCGTGGACAACAGATCCCTCTAAATTCTTAAAATATTTCTGTTCAAAGGCTTCAGGACTTAACTTGCCAATTGCAGAATGCCTTCTGATTCGATTGTAGTAAATTTCAATATATTCAAACACGAAAGCATTAGCTTCCCTGAGCTGCTTGACGTCTTTTTCTAAGTCTAGAATACACTGTTGTCTTGCTGGAAGTTGACGTTTGCTTGAACCAACTGGATTAGCTTAGCAAATCCAGTTATCTAAGGTTGATACCCTACACCTAATTTATGGGCGATTGAAACTACAGACTCGTGTGAGTTTGAAAGCGCATAATAATTAGCTTGTTTATATTTTTAGACTACAGCGTTTAGCTATTTTTATATCTCTAAAGTTAACCTTACTTTATCTTTAGAGGGAAAATGTGCCCATTATTTTGTCTAGGATCAAACGACTATCTATTTATTCAGGATCTAAGTAGATAATTCCCACATCAATTTTATTAAGATGGTCAAAGCCTGCCCTATCTTCGGCAACTTGATCTACATAGAGGTCAGCATATTCAATTCTTTTTGTTTGATAATTAGGGAATGAAAAAAATAAATCTCCTGTACTATTAGCATAATCTACTGGAGGTTTCTTTAAATAGTATTTTTCAGTTTTAGCAGCAATAAAGAATTTTCCATTCGCATCTAATTTAGTATCAGGATCTGAAAGAATACCATTTACGCCAATATATCCTAATTTGTTTTTTAGAGGTAACTGGCTTTGTTGCATAAATATGTAAGCATCTGATTTAAATAAATTTAATTTTGGATCAAAAAATAATCAAAACCTTTAAAATCATATAGTTATGAAATCTTTGTGCAACAAAGCCTAATTGGATAAAGAATAACAAATAAAAAAATTAATAAAATTTCAAAATGTAAATCAAATCATTATTTTTCAGTTGGTGATATTAAAAAAGAACATTAATAAATTTGATCTAATCTCAAAAACTAAAAATTACGGTCGAATCTCTTTCAACTCACGTTGAATAAAATGCTGAATCATATCGCGGTATAAACGTTCCACAATATCTGCATTTACACCGTGCTCTGTGGCTTGTAGACGAATTTTACTTATCACCGCTTCGACACGTTCTGGTGATTGAACATCCTGTACTGAACGCTTAAAACGCACCGCTTGATCGACATAAAACTGACGTGCAGCAATGAGCTCAATAATCCCCTGATCAATCACATCAATCTGTGCGCGGGCTTGCTCTAATGACTCAACTTTTTCTTTCTTCATCTTCTCTGGCTTCACTTTCAGCGGTGTTTTCACTTTTATACTTCTCTTCTAACACATTACTGAAAATACTTTCAATCATCCAAACGCGGTATAAGCTATTAAATACATAGCTTTGACCTGCAATACGTAATTCTAAAACAGGAAAATCGGGCTGTGACTTCATCTCACAGTGCATATCATTTTCTTTTAATTTTTCAGCAATATCGTTAGTAGTCAGTTCAGAAATCTCTAACTCATACTGTAAAGCCTGAAAATGTGCTTTGAAGGATAAATCACGCCCTTTGGTCCATACGGCTTCCAAAATACGATACATCACATCAATACGCTGCTCTTCGGGCGCACTGTAGTAAAGCTGTGACATAGCTAATGTCGCAGCTTCTGTAGGCCGGCAAAATGGCGTGAACTTAACTTCTGTCCGTTTAGACAGACGTGTTGCCAAACTCCAATCAAACAGATCACGACCGTGATACGACAATGGATACACATTCAGCTGAATATTATAATAGTCCGCCAATTCCTCACGAATATAAGCCAACAGTAACCATGAAATCGGATCTTCCATCGCGATGTAGAGATCAAGCTCAGGATCGAGTCCCTGAATTTCATTCAACTCTTCTGCATCACTGATCAGGTGCTCACGCCATTCAATATGATTGATCATAAAGATCGGGTTATCTGTCAGGAGTTTTTGTTGTTTTAAACGGCGCGTTAAACGAAGTAAATCATCTACCGCATGGTACTTACGTTCGCCAAATTCAAAATAACCCGTCAAAATTGGTAAGTCAGAAAAGATCCGTTCTGGAAAATCTTGAGCTTTATGATGACGGCTGGCCATCGCATACAGTGTTCTCAGCTTGCCATACTGCTTTTGCCACAACATGTGGAACACATCTTCAAGTAAATAGAGAAAATCTTGGCCACGTAATGGGGTATTTTTTAGAATAATTTCGGCTTGTTCTAAAGCTTCAGCGGTCGGTTGTTCAGGTGTTTCATGAAAACTAAAACGATGCTGCCGCGCTAAAATTTGGGCATCATTCAGACAATATTGTTGCCATTCAATCGATGACATTTGATTAGGAGGTTCTGCACTCTGACGACAAATAATCACTTTTAGTGGCTTAATTTCATCACTGAGAATTTCTTCTAATTGAGGCAGTTGCTGCGCAGCCAAATAGCTATAGACATCATCCAGTCGAAGATAAACACTCAGACCTTGTTCCGTGGGTAACACCGCTTGTCGGGTCGGTTTCTGATAAAACCAACTCGATCGGATTGGATCGAACCAACGGCGTAACAGTGACATGCGTTTTTTGCCTCAAAATGATGAATTGTGCTGAGCACTGCCAGCACATGCTTAAATTCAACTTCTATTATGAAGCTGTTTTAAATGAGATATAAGCCTTGTGCAAAACTTATATCAAGTCAGGGCTAAATGTTCAATGTTTAACAATGGATTAGACGTCTAGATTTAGGTCAGTCACCGCACCTTTCTCCGCACCAGAGGTCAGCTTGGCAAATTTAGCCAAAGCGCCATGGGTATAATTCGGTTTCGGTTTGACCCAGGCCGCGCGACGTGCAGCAAGTTCATCCTCAGCCACATGCCACGTCATTTCACGGGTTTCAGCGTTAATTGATATTTTATCGCCGTTTTTGACCAAGCCAATTGGGCCGCCTTCATAGGCTTCTGGTGTCACATGACCAATCACAAAACCATGGCTGCCGCCCGAGAAACGCCCATCGGTCAACAGTGCGACGGATTGGCCTAGACCTTTACCAATAATCGCTGAAGTCGGTTTCAGCATTTCAGGCATACCCGGTCCGCCTTTCGGCCCAACACCGCGGATCACCACCACTTCACCTTCTTGTACTTCGCCATCTAAAATACCGCGCATGGCACCCTGCTCACCCTCAAATACCCGCGCAGGCCCTTCAAAATATAGCCCTTCTTTACCGGTAATTTTAGCCACTGCACCCGTCGGTGACAGATTGCCTTTCAGTACCACCAAGTGCGAATCCTTTTTGATCGGTGCATCAAATGGCAGAATAATTTGCTGACCTTCAGGATAATCCTCTACCTCGGCTAAGTTTTCTGCCAAAGTTTTGCCCGTAACCGTCAGGCAAGAACCATCGAGCATACCTGCCTTCAGCATGCGCTTCATCAGCGGCTGAATACCACCAATGGCGATCAGTTCCGACATTAAATATTTACCCGATGGCCGCACATCGGCCACCACAGGAATGTCTTTGCCAATGCGCGCAAAATCGTCCAAAGACAGTTCCACGCCTGCGGTATGCGCCATGGCAATCAAATGTAGTACGCCATTGGTTGAACCGCCTAAAGCAATCAGCACTTTAATCGAGTTTTCAAAAGCGGCTTTGGTCATAATGTCGCGCGGCTTAATATCGAGACGCAGCAGGTTCATCACGGCTTCACCTGCGCGTTGGCAATCTTCAATTTTATCTGCTGAAACTGCTTCCTGCGCCGATGAACCTGGCAAGCTCATGCCTAAGGCTTCAATCGCTGAAGCCATCGAATTGGCCGTATACATACCGCCGCACGAACCCGGCCCCGGCAGCGCGACTTCTTCAATCTGCTTCACTTGAATTTCATTGATTTCGCCTTTGGCATGCTGACCCACTGCTTCAAATACCGAGATCATGTCGGTATGACCTGCTCCGGGTTTAATGGTGCCACCATAAATAAACAGACCCGGACGGTTTAAACGCGCCAAACCCATGATACAGCCCGGCATGTTCTTGTCGCAGCCGCCTATGGCAATTACGCCATCATAGGCCTGACAGCCCACCACAGCTTCAATAGAGTCGGCAATGATTTCCCGCGACAGCAGTGAATACTTCATACCTTCAGTACCATTGGAAATGCCGTCAGAAATCGTAATAGTATTAAAAATAATGCCTTTACCGCCTGCGGCATTCACCCCGCTTTCAGCTTCACGCGCCAAGCCATCAATATGCATATTACACGGCGTGACATTGGCCCAAGTCGAGGCGATGCCTATAAATGGGCGCTTAAAGTCAGCATCTTGGAAGCCCGTGGCACGCATCATGGAACGTGCAGGCGCATTCTCTATGCCTTCATAAACAGGAGCAGAATGTTCGCGGATATTATTTTTACTCATTGTTCTTCCTTGGCGATCGCTGATTTTGGCTTCAGCTTTGGCGGGTTCTTTTAAATTTATTGTATAGAAAGCGCTCGGCATGTAAAAGAAATTACATCTCAACAAAAGAGATTTTTAGCGCATGCAATACCATTCAATCACATGACAAAGCGACATGGATGTCGCTGTTTTCCTGTATGGCAGGGATGCAATATCAGGAGAACAAAAGATTTTTGTTACTTTGGATCTTTCAAAAGTAAGGGATTGCCTACACAAAGCCATATAAATTATAGCTACTATTCGAGGCTGTCTTTTTAGAATTTTAATGACATCCACTAATTATTAAATTTTATTTAGTTGCTTCAAGAAACATTATTTTTAATCAGATTAAGAAATCTATAACTTAGAATTATTGTCCCATTATTTCATTTAAAAGCTGATTACAGCGGAGTCTTACCTCTATAAAAGCTAATTTTCGGAGCACGTATGTTACTTTTGTTTTGGCAAAAGTAACCAAAACCATTTGTCATCCGCAAAACTCGGCAACTGGTTGCAACTCAAAAATTGATCGCAGAAAAATCCACTTTTAAATTACCGTTTGCCTCAGACAGTTGCGGATGACATTTCCTCGTATCCAATGCAAGTTATGTAGATGTAAATTAAAAAAGCACCCCATGTGGAGTGCTTTTTAATTAAACATCTAAAGTTTAGATTTCACGTACTGCGCCTTTCGCCGCACTCGTGGTATGCATTGCATACGCTTTCAATGCTTTCGAAATTTTGCGTGGACGCTCTTCAACTGGATGCCAACCTTTGGCTTCTTGCGCTGCACGGCGAGCGGCCATGGTTGCTTCATCAACAGCAAGGTTGATGGTACGGTTTGGAATATCAATTTCGATTAAATCGCCATCTTCCACTAAACCAATTGCACCACCTTCTGCTGCTTCAGGTGAAACGTGACCAATAGACAGGCCTGACGAACCGCCCGAGAAACGACCGTCAGTCAATAATGCACATTCTTTGCCTAGACCTTTCGATTTTAAGTAGCTGGTTGGGTACAACATTTCTTGCATACCCGGACCACCACGTGGGCCTTCATAGCGAATCACAACCACATCACCGGCTTTGATTTCATTGCCCAAGATCGCCTCTACTGCTGAATCTTGGCTTTCAAACACACGTGCAGTACCGTTGAATTTCAAGATTGAATCATCTACACCCGCAGTTTTTACGATACAACCATCGAGCGCAATGTTGCCGTAAAGCACAGCTAAGCCACCGTCTTTCGAGAACGCATGTTCAGCATTACGGATCACGCCATTTTCACGGTCACCATCTAGTCGTTGGTAATATCGATCTTGTGAGAATGCGGTTTGCGTTGGTACACCGCCCGGCGCTGAACGGAAGAATTGGTAAACGTCTTCATTTTCAGTACGGATAATGTCCCATTTATCTAAAGCATCTTTTAAGCTTGCTTCGTGAACAGTACCTACAGATGTGTCCAATAAGCCTGCACGGTCTAATTCACCGAGAATGGACATGATACCGCCAGCACGGTGTACATCTTCCATATGTACGTCGTTTTTCGCAGGTGCAACTTTACATAGAACAGGCACTTTGCGAGATAAACGGTCAATGTCATCCATCGTGAAATCAACACCCGCTTCATTGGCAGCCGCCAACAAGTGTAGAACGGTATTGGTTGAACCACCCATCGCGATGTCTAAAGTCATGGCATTTTCATACGAGGCTTTGGTCACCATTTCACGTGGCAATACGCTGTAATCATCTTGTTCATAATGACGTTTAGCCAATTCAACAATTAAAGAGCCTGCGCGTTCGAATAATTTTTTACGGTTTGCATGTGTTGCCAGTGTAGAACCGTTACCCGGTAAAGACAGGCCCAATGCTTCTGTTAAGCAGTTCATTGAGTTTGCGGTGAACATACCTGAGCATGAACCACAAGTTGGGCATGCAGAGCGTTCGTATTCTGCTACTTCTTCATCAGTATAGTTGTCATCTGCAGCCACAATCATGGCATCAATCAAGTCGATCGCTTTGTCATTGCCGCGGATTTTGACTTTACCCGCTTCCATTGGGCCGCCAGAAACAAATACCACTGGAATGTTCAAGCGCATTGCCGCCATCAACATCCCTGGGGTAATTTTGTCACAGTTGGAAATACATACCATGGCATCGGCACAGTGCGCGCTCACCATGTATTCTACTGAGTCTGCAATCAAGTCACGTGAAGGCAATGAATACAGCATACCGTCATGGCCCATCGCAATACCGTCATCGACTGCAATGGTATTGAACTCTTTAGCTACACCGCCTGCTTGCTCAATTTGACGCGCCACGAGTTGACCAAGGTCTTTAAGATGAACGTGACCCGGTACAAATTGAGTAAATGAGTTCACGACGGCAATAATTGGTTTACCGAAGTCTTCATCTTTCATACCAGTTGCGCGCCATAAGCCGCGCGCACCCGCCATATTTCTTCCGTGTGTCGATGTTTTTGAACGATAGTCAGGCATTTTATATTTCCAACAAAGTTTGAGCTTGAAATGAATCCTACAGATTCACTCTGGCTAAATCATACTGACAATGATGTAAAATCAGTCGAATTTTAAACCTATCATACACCAAGCCATTGTTTTTAAAGATGGCTTTTTAAGCTGAGATTTGGGCAGATGGGTCTATCAATAAAAACGAGTGATTTGACGACAAAAATCTTTTAACTGAAATCTACTATACCGCCATCAATGGCTGCACAATACAAAACTTTCATGAATAATTTTTAAATTTTATATAAATATAATTTATTTAAAAATTGCAAATTTGCGATTTTGGGTTATGAAATCATTGAGCTTGGACAGCTTCAAAGTTGCAAAAATCAATTTCTAATGTTCTAAATTACGCATTAATCATTTGCTATAATCCACATATTCAACACAGATTCGGTTCATTCATTTTGAAAATCATCTTTGCCGGTACGCCAGAATTTGCCGCAACAGCACTAGCTGCATTGCTCAACACACAACATGAAATTGTTGCGGTATACACTCAACCTGACCGCAAAGCTGGACGTGGACAAAAACTCACAGCTTCTGCCGTAAAGCAATTGGCTTTAGAGCACCATCTTCCTGTTTACCAACCCCTTCATTTCAAATCATCGACTGAAGAAGGTTTAGCCGCACAAGCGGAATTAAAGGCCTTAAATGCCGATGTTATGGTGGTTGCAGCCTATGGTTTGATCTTGCCGCAAGTCGTGCTAGATACCCCGAAATATGGTTGCCTGAATATTCATGGTTCATTGCTGCCACGTTGGCGCGGTGCAGCACCGATTCAACGTGCCATCGCAACAGGTGATATTGAAACAGGTGTCACCATTATGAAAATGGCAGCCGGACTAGATACTGGCGACATGATGTATAAAACCATCTGCCCGATTGAAGCAACGGATACCTCTGCAACTTTGCATGACAAACTTGCAGAGCAAGGTGCAACTGCAATTGCTGCCGTTTTAGACACTGAACAAACATTGCAGCAATATTTAGACAGCCGTGAAGTTCAAGACGAAGCATTAACAGTTTATGCACATAAGCTATCAAAAGCTGAAGCAAAAATTGATTGGTCCATCGATGCCGTACAAATCGATCGCAACATCCGTGCCTTTAATCCGTGGCCGGTAGCATTTATTCAGTTAGATGAACAAAACAATTTACGCGTTTGGCATTCTGAACTTTCTGCTGCGTCTGCACCGAATGCTCAAGCAGGTGAAATCATTGCCATCGATAAAAAAGGCATACACGTTGCCTGTGCCAATGGCAGCGTGATTATTTTGACTTCTTTGCAATGGCCGGGTGCTAAACCACTCAACCCTGTACAAATTTTACAAACCCAAAAATTGACTATTGGACAAATTTTATAATGAAGCAATCTCCCAACGCCTCGACCCGAGACCTTAATTTACGTGCTCAGGTAGTGAAGACGTTATTGGCTGTCCAAAATGGTCAATCGCTGCAATCGGTACTCGCGCAGCAAATGAATATCGTGTCAGATAAAGACCGTGCGTTATTCCATGAATTGGTGCTTGGTTGTTTACGTCAATGGTACGCATTGAAACAACTGACTTTACCATTACTGTCTAAACCAGTAGATAACCAAGTGGTTGAAACCTGTTTATACCTTGGTTTGTACCAATTATTGTGTACCCGTGTCGCAGCTCATGCTGCAATTTCTGAAACGGTGGAAGCTGCAAAACAATTGGGTATGGGAAGTCTAAGTGGCTTAATCAACGCAATTTTGCGCCGTGCAACACGTGAAACAGAACAGTTCTACGACGTACTTGAACAAGCAACCAATTTACCAAGTTGGTTAACCAAACGTCTGAAAAAAGACTGGGGTGAACAATTTGACGAGCTCAGCTATGAGCTTAAACAAATTGCGCCACTGACGTTACGTGTTAATACACGTGAAGTCAGCCGTGATGAATACCTTGATATTTTGCAAGATGAAGGCATCGATGCACATCGCTGTGAACTGTCTGATGTCGGTATCGTGATGGATGAAAGTCTACATATTCCAAGCTTACCGGGCTTTGAAGCAGGTGGTTTTTCGGTACAAGATGAACATGCTCAACTGTGTGCAACACTATTACCAAATCTCGATGGTAAATTTGTGATTGATGCTTGTGCTGCGCCGGGTGGTAAAACCGCACATATTTTAGAGACTTTCCAACCGAAGAAACTCATTGCACTGGATCAAGATGAAAAGCGTCTAAAACGTGTGGTTGAAAACCTTGATCGTTTGGATCTCGATGGTAAACATGTTGAAATTCAGACTGCCGATGCCATCACCTATACTACTCCTGAGCTTGCTGATTGTATCGTGCTCGATGCACCATGTACTGCTGTCGGTGTAATGCGTCGTCATCCTGATATACGTTTACTACGTCAATCGGGCGACATTGCAAAAACTGTAGTGTTACAAAAACAAATTTTGGAAAACATGTGGAAGCAGCTTAAAGTCGGCGGCACGCTGCTTTATATCACATGCTCGATTTTAAAAGCTGAAAATGAACAGCAAATGGTTGAGTTCTTTGCCAATCATGCCGATGCCCAAGAAATTAAAATTGAAGCGGATTGGGGTGTTGAACAAATTCATGGTCGTCAATTGTTCCCGAAAGTGGGTTATGGCGATGGCTTCTTCTACTGCCTCATTCAAAAAACAGCTTAATCTACAATAGAATTTGCTTTTTAGTACCACATAAAAAAGGAACCCTCGGGTTCCTTTTTTATCAACGATGAAGCTTAATCTTCTTCATCTGGATGTTTTGCTAAATGGATCGACGCTAAGATCAAGCCGCCCCAAAGTAAAACCATTGAAATGATCATCATGATTAATGCAGATGTATTCATGTTATTTCTCCTCAGGGTTTTTGTCTTTCATGCAACTAAATACAATGGCACCAAGCACAAAGATCGCAATGACTAAACCGGCTACAGGCAATAACACGTCAACTGGATAACCACCATAGCCTTTAGATGCAACGTCTTTAATGGTTAATCCTAAAGCTACTAATAATGAAAGCGGAGTAACAACCGTTAATAAGAAGTTCCAACCAAAGCCCAATTTGATACTTGAATATTGATTCACATGATCACGTAATTGCGCAAGCAATGGACGACGGAACCACGACACCAAGATAATCGAGAACAAACCACCCGCCACGATACCAATGTTATTGGCAAAGTAGTCAATGATGTCAACGAAAGTAATCGCACTGTGGGTTGAGAAAATTAAGGTCGATACAATGGCAGAACCACCCGCAACAATCGTTACAGCTTTTTTACGTGACCAGCCGAATTTATCTTGGAACGACGCAATTGGCACTTCCAAAATACTCACCATTGAGGTGATCCCTGCTACAGCCAGTGACGAGAAGAACAAGAAACCAAATAAATCGCCGCCAGCACCTAAGCTAGAAATGATTTTCGGGAAAGCAATAAACGCAAGACCAATACCGCCTGAAACCACTTCATTTACAGGTACGCCCGCACTATGTGCCATAAAGCCCAATGCCGCAAAAATACCAATACCCGCTAAAATTTCAAATGATGAGTTGGCTAATGCAACGACTACACCTGAACCGGTCAAGTTGGTTTTTGCTTTTAAGTAAGACGCATAGGTCAACATAATCCCGAAACCAATCGATAACGAGAAGAAGATATGACCAAAGGCTGCTAACCATACTTTATAGTCAGTCATCGCATCCCAGTTTGGCGTAAAGAATGCATTTAAACCTTCTGTAGCACCCGGTAAACGCACTGCTTGAATCACCAAAATCGAGAACAAAATCACCAACAATGGAATAAAGATTTTATTCGAAAGCTCTACACCCTTCTTCACACCACCATATAAAATGAACATGGTAATCGCCCAAACAATCACCAATCCAAAAAATAAGGTCGGTACAAAACCAAAGGCAATTCCATCGGCATTTTGCAAGTAGGTATTAAAGAAGAAGCCTTGCGTATCTTCACCCCATTTTTGACCAATTGAGTAGAAAATATAACTGCCGGCCCATGACAATACGCTGGCATAGTAGATCCCGATGATGAGTGTCACCATCACTTGCCACCAGCCTAATGCCTCACTGTTCATAAGTTTTTTATATGCAGTAGGCGGTGCTTTTCGGAATTTATGCCCCACTGCATAATCTAAGAATAATAAAGGCAAACCCGCTGCAAAAATTGCAATTAAATAGGGAATTAAAAATGCACCGCCACCATTTTCATATGCTACGTAAGGGAAACGCCAAATGTTTCCCAAACCTACAGCGGAACCAATAGCGGCAATGATAAATCCTGATCGTGCCGACCAGTTTTCACGATTATCTGACATAGAACACCTAAACCTCAGGCATCTTTAACTGCTGCTTGTTATGGTTATATCGCGAGCAAAAAAAGAACCATAAAAATAAAATTCTGGGTGTTTGATCTGGTGAGATACCTTGTGAGCGTCTATACCAAATTGCAAACAGAAAAATCACATGCGCATTTTGGTTAAAAACACCACAAATAACTTTCCCTTTGTATGAATTAACAATACTCACTTTTTTTAAGTTTTTCTGTAATTTCTACGGCAAATATTCCATTTTTATAATGTGTTTAGGCTTAAATGTTCATTTAATCAGCTTATTTTTCATACAATTTAAGTTATCAATAATATAACTTTTAGGAATATCTTATTTCCAATTAAATTTTTAAAGTTATTTCACTCGATAATGTCCGGTAATTTGATAGGCATGTAAAATATCTTCTTCCTGTGTGCCCTCTCCAATATTATGGATGATGAGCGGAACATCGCTAGCTTTCACTTTACGATCTGAAACCACGCCGATATGCACTAAACCACGTCCTAAGTCCCAAGTGACAATATCTCCTGCCAAATACTGCTTATCTTTGACAACATAACCCTGACGTTGCATCCATGTTTGAATATTGGGAACACGCCGATGATCAATATTTTTATCGGTTCCTTTTAAGCCCCATTTTTGTGGATACTGCTTAAAATTGGCTTTCATATCTTCATGAATGGTTTGTTGTAAATCAATCCCTTGCTGTCGTAATGCACGAATTACCACGTCGGTACAAACACCCTTGATTAAAGGGACATCTCCCATTGGATAACGCAGTGCAGTATACGCAGGATCATAATATAAGGTTTTCCCAATTTGACTGCGTGCATCCGTCACCATTTGAGTGGCGTTAAAGGCAAAGACAGCCATATTCACGGTCATCAAACTGACCAATAATAAAATTCGTTTCATTTTTCTTATTCACTTTAGATTTTTTGAAATGATTCAAAAACTGGGCTTCGAACAGATCCATGCTAAACCAAGCCCATGTTTAAACGGCTACAATTTTATCGCCAATACGCGTTCTTCTTGCATATCTCGAATGGCAGACTGAATTCCTTCACGGCCTAAGCCAGAATCTTTTACGCCACCATAAGGCATGTTATCGACACGGAAAGATGGAATGTCATTAATAATCACTCCACCGACATCTAAGTGATTCCACGCATACAGCATTTTATTCAAATTTTGCGTATAGACGCCCGCTTGTAAACCAAAACGGCTGCTATTAATTTTGGCGATGCCTTTTTCAAAATTTTTGTATTTCTCTAAAATCGCTACAGGGCCAAAGATTTCATCTTTATACACTTCTAGTGATTCATCGACATTTTCCAATAAAATTGGATCGAGCAAAGCCCCCTGATGTTCACCACGAACCAATGCTTTAGCACCTTTTTTTACTGCTTTATCGACCCATTTATGCACGCGTGTTGCTTCCGCTTCCTTAATCATTGGACCGACCATGGTGCTTTCCAACTGAGGATCAGCCGCTTTAAGCTGCTTCATTCTCGCCACAAGTTTTTTCTTCACATCGGCATAGATATCGGCATGCACCAAGATGCGTTGTACGCTGATACATACCTGCCCTGCGTGGTTATACGCCCCACCGACTAAGCGCTCAATAAATGCCGCTGAAATTTCCGTATCAGGCTCAACCAATACCGCAGCGTTGCCACCGAGTTCCAAAGTCACTTTTTTACGTCCCGCACGCGCTTTCATATCCCACCCCACAACATCGGAACCGGTAAAGCTGAGCAGTTTAAATCGGTCGTCAGTGACCAATACATCTGCATGTTCACGTGGACAAGGTAAAACCGAAAAGGCACCTTTAGGTAGATCTGTTTCTGCTAAAACTTCCGCAATTTTTAAAGCTGAAATAGGCGTCAAACTTGCAGGCTTCAACACAAATGGACAGCCTGCAGCAATGGCAGGTGCAATTTTATGCGCAGTCAGATTGATCGGAAAATTAAACGGGCTGATCAACGATACAGGACCAATTGGCACATGTTTAACCATACCTTGATATCCAGATGCTGCTGCGGTAACCGCCAATGGGATCATGCGACCATCATCCATCTGTGTGACAGCATCGGCAGCAATTTGAAAGGTATTGATTAAACGTTCAACTTCAGCAGCTGCGGCTTTACGCGGTTTTCCACCTTCCGCAATTAAAATTTCAGTCAATTCTGCACGCATTTCATTAAAACGTTTAACACAGTGTAGTAAGATTTTTTGTTTTTGAAAAGGTTCCAATGCCGCCATTGCAGCGCTAGATTTAACCGCTGAATCAATGGCTTTTTCAATGGTTGCAGCATCTGCGAGTGCAACGCGTGCATATACGTCTTGGGTATATTTTTGATTCACTTCTAACCACTGATCGGTAGTCGCTGCTTTACCTGCAACATAGAGCGGATAATCTTTTATATCTTGTACGGCTTTGGACATGACGATATTTCCATGATCTTGAGACATTATTGATAAATGTGAATAAATCTATGCCTCTATCATGCGCTGACTGAGCACAGAGTTCACTATATTTAAGTAACAAAATGAACCACAAGCCTCAAACTTGATTACTTATACGCCCTGAACTTCATCCCCTATTTTCAGATCTCGGCTTGTACTGAAAAACGTATGATCGAGTCTCTATATAACAATGAAATTAAATTAGAAAAGGTGTGTAAAATAAAAAAATCTCATTATTTATCAATTTTTTAATAAATTATTCAACCTAAATTCAATGATAAGAATTATGAGTACAACATAAAAAAGCCCATCAAATGACGGGCTTTTTAAATCTATGTTTTAGCTATACGAACGCTGTGTTTTCACTGAAGCCTTATTCACATTTTCTAAAGCGGCAACCTCTTCATCCGTTTGCGCTTTGCGAATAAAGAACACTGCAATCGCTGCGATGACTACTGGAATTCCCACGGCCATAAAGTTAATTTGATGTGGCAATTCTTGTGATAATAAATAGCCGATCAGAATCGGGCCAACAATCGCACCTGTACGACCGACTGCAGATGCCCATCCAATACCTGTCGAACGTACAGACAACGGATAGTACTGTGCAACATAGCTATACAGCAAGATTTGCGAACCAATTGCCGATGCACCTGCGACAGCAACCAAAAGATAGATCACAGGCTGTGGTGAATTAAAGCCGAGTAACGATAGTGCCACAGCACCTGCGAGACATAATGTAATGATCACCGGTTTTAAATGGAATTTGTCAGCTAAAATACCGCCGCCAATCGTACCAATCACCGCACCAATATTCATCGCCAATAGGAAGGTCAAACTGCTACCTAATGAATAACCTGCGGCCATCATTAGTTTTGGTAACCAACTGCCTAATGCATAAAGGGTTAATAGACACATAAAGAAACACAGCCAAAACAACATCGTACTTACGCCACGACCTTGCTTATACAACGCTTTAACAGACGTTCCACCCGGAACCGCAACTTCAGTCAGTTCCAGTTGAGTATTTGCAGTCACCGTTTGCTCAGGTGCAATGGTTTGAATCATACGACGTGCTTCATCGTGACGATTCACCTTCACCAAAAATGTGAGCGATTCAGGTAAAAACTTCCAAGCAAATGGCAGCAGTAACAGTGGAATACCCGCAATGAAGAACATGATTTGCCAGCCATAATCCGCAGTAAACCATGAACCAAATAGAGCCGCCATGATGCCACCCATTGCATAACCACTGAACATAGTTGTCACTAAAGTACTGCGTAGATGCTTAGGTGCATATTCCGAAGTCAATGCCACAAGGTTCGGTAATACCCCACCAATACCAAGTCCAGCAATAAAACGTAAAGCACCAAATTCCGTAGGATTTGAAGCAAAACCACCTAAAAATGTGAATGTACTGAATAAAAATACACAAATCATGATAACTTTTTTACGGCCAATCTTATCAGCCAAAGTACCAAACATCATGGCACCAAACATCATTCCTGCAAGTGCTGTACTCGCTAGCATACCTGCCTGAACAGCTGTTAATCCCCAATCTTTCATCAATAAAGGCAGCGCAACACCATTGATCGCTAAGTCGTAACCATCAAATAAAATAAGAATTAGACACCACATCATGATGCTGAAATGCGATTTTGTGAACTTAGCGTTATCAACAACGCTATTCACATTCATTGTGCTTGTAGACATTGAACCTCACCTCCAATTGTGAGTTTTATTTTTCGCTACAATGCCGTTTTTGACTGTAAATTGTCCAAAATTACAAAGGTATAGACCCATACCTTTCAGATATATCCATGTTGTTTGGGAATAAAATGTCATAAAAACTCGAATATTTTTGAAATATTTATACATAAAAAAGTCGATGGACTGCGGGTCTAGTTTTTATAATGATTAATTATCAATGTGTTATTAGAAGCTAAATCACAATCAGACGATAGATTATTTGATATGAAAATTGTCAGAATAAAACTCAAATTTTATAGAAAAAAATCGCAGCTCTACGATCTAAGTCGTAGATTTCTAAATCATAAGTCATCAAGCATCACTTAAGTCGATAATTAGGCATTTAAACGGTTGTTTTGGCTTACTTACATTCAGGTTTTACGGCATTTAAAGCTGAGAATTCCTTAAATTGATGATTTTTTGAATGCATTGATTGTCTAATAATCACCCATGTTTAGATGATTCAAGCATCAATTTATCTATATTTTTCTCCTTTTCCCTTTTTCCTTTTTTCTCCTTGCATAAAAAAACACCCCCTGAGATATCAGGGGGTGTTTCGAATAATGAGCTGGCGATGACTTACTCTCACATGGGTAACCCCACACTACCATCAGCGCTAAGAGGTTTCACTTCTGAGTTCGGGAAGGGATCAGGTGGTTCACTCTTGCTATTGT
>NZ_VPCD01000010.1:0-138921 GCF_013418345.1 Acinetobacter sp. YH12144
CCTTCCCGAACTCAGAAGTGAAACCTCTTAGCGCTGATGGTAGTGTGGGGTTACCCATGTGAGAGTAAGTCATCGCCAGCTCATTATTCGAAACACCCCCTGATATCTCAGGGGGTGTTTTTTTATGTGGGGAAAAAGGGAAGAAAAAAATAATAAGAAAAGCAGAAGAAAAAACAGGGAAATGATAGATATTTAAAAAGAATAAGGCCGATCAACAATAAACTCGTCTAGAACTCTTTTATATCATTTAAAATGTTTTGCTAATGAAAATGTGTAATAAATCAATATAATAAAATCGTTTGTCTCTTTAATAATATATAGGGTATTTAAGATGTTTTTAAAAAAATTATTAGCTACAGTTTTATTTGCATTTGTTTCTTTCAATACTACAGCCGGTGTGTATCAGGGTAAACTAAGTGAATGTTTGGTAAATAAAATTTCAGCAAAAGAGAGTCAGAACTTAACAGCTTGGATTTATTTGGCATTTTCAGCACATCCAGAAATTTCTAAATATAGTAAAGTAACGCCAGTTGAGATACAAAAAATTGATAAAAATATGGCTATTCTATTTCAAGATTTATTTACTAAACGTTGTAATGCTGAAATCAAAGCTGTTACAGAAAATGAAGGAACAAATGCTCTAGGTAAAGCATTTGAACTATTGGGAAATCGTGCAGCTGAAAATCTGATGAAAAATCCAATTGTTGAAAAACGTATTGCATCATTTGCGCAATATTTTGATGAAGATAAAATGCGTCAATCTATGAAATAATTGAAGAGATTAGACCTAACAAAATTTATCCTCTTAAGCTTAGTTAGGTCTATATGGTTAAATAAAAGATTAAATTTTTAGAAATTATAAGGAACTTTTTAAATTATTTTGATGTTCTTTAACTTGTTTTGCATAACGTTTGCCTTGTTTTTTCATTTTTCGATTGGTGTTATAAGCAGTAGGTCCGACATTATAGTAGGCTAAAGCTTTTGGAATACTACCTGCCGCATTTTTATATTTAGTTAAAATAAATGACCCACAATTAATATTGGTTAATTCGTCATATAAATCCCCAGGGCATGTTGCTTGCCAATAACGTGGCATCACCTGAGTTAAACCGACTGCACCTGCAGGAGAACTGACATAAGGGCGGAAAGTTGATTCTTGGCGAATAACGGCAGCCAGTAGTAAAGGATCTAAGTTGTATTGATCGGCAGTTTGCACAATGTAGGGTGACACTCGATTTGCAGTTTCAGGATTGACTGAATAGGCCTTTTGGATCCCTGATGAAAGTTTAACTGCACGTTTTTCTACAGAGCCACCACCTAGTGATGAACATCCAGAAATCAGGGTTACAGATATAATAACAGTTGAAAACTTTAAGCTGTGAGCGTTTAGGAGCGACGAAAGACGAGTTGAAAGGCGAGTTTTATTCAGTACATTCTGCATTTATATTCACTTTAAAATAATCATGGCTAAGTGTAATTTCTAAAGCGATATTATGAACTGGAGACTTAGAGGTCAATATTTTCTTAAGATGCTCTGTACAGTGAAATTGTAAGAATTGATGGAAATGTACTCAAATTACATGATTTTTTAAGTGAAGAGAGAAAAACAGATCGTGTTAATTGAGTCAGTATTTCTCTCTTTACATTCTTACTTAAGATTGTGGGGCATTCAAATCCCGAGAACTTTAGTTATAAAAAACTAGAATATCCACTCATTAAATATCCCTATTTGGAAAAGCTATAACTCTTTTCAGAGGTATTAGTGGAATCTGAGTTTAAAGCGTTTTAAGCATCCAAATTTCGCATGCTTGGCTATGACCTGTATTGCCCTTGGGAGCTTGTAAGTGTTGAAATCCTACTTTTTCATAAAGTTTCACTGCTTGCCCAAGTGTATGTGTAGTTTCTAAATAACACGCTTTAAAATTATGATCTTTGGCGAATTGAAAACAAAGTTCTAAAATATCTTTGGCTAAGCCATGACCACGTAATTCAGGCATAAAATACATTTTTTGGATTTCTAAAATGCTTGAGTCTCCAACTAAAGGAGAAAGGCCCCCACCACCTAAAATTGTACCGTGTTGATTTTCAATAACCCAATATTGTGCATTTGCTTGCGTATAGACGTGATATAAATCATCTAAAATTGGATCTGCAACGGCAAATCCTGATTCAGGTGCTAATCCAAATTCTTTGGAAACTGTGCGAATGACATTGGCAATGCTTACATTGTCTTCAAGTTGAAGTGGTCGGATCTGAAACATAATCATCGAAAAACAAAAAGATGGATTGTTTATAGACTGATCCTATAAAAAAATCCATCTCTAAGTTTAAAATTACTCAAGCAAAAAATTACTTTAATTCGCTTGAACTTTTACCCAGTTCACGACGTGCAACGATTAATTGTTGAATTTGCTGTGTGCCTTCAAATATATCGAGGATTTTTGAATCACGTGCCCATTTTTCTAATAATTCATCTTCGCTATAGCCGACAGCCGCTGCGAGTTCTACACACTTTAACGTGATTTCATTACCTACACGGCCTGCTTTTGCTTTAGCGATGGATGCTTCACGTGAGTTTGGTTTTTTGTTGTCGGCCATCCATGCGGCTTTGAGCATGAGGAGACGTGCTGCTTCCCAGTCTGCTTCCATTCGATATATTTGTGCAGCAATATTCGAGCTTTGTAAGATCGGTGTTGAATACTGCTCATCTAATTCATCTTTAAAGATTTCTTTAATTCGCTCTAAAGATGCCTTGGCACAGCCAATAGCCATCGCGGCAACGAGTGGGCGAGTATTATCAAAAGTTTCCATAACCCCAGCAAAACCCTTTGCTACATCAATTTCAGCATTGCCTAATAAGTTTGCAGCAGGGACACGACAATCTACAAAGCTAATGGCAGCCGTATCAGAAGCTTTAATACCCAATTTATGTTCTAGGCGTTCTACAGTCATGCCCAGCGTACCTTTTTCAACAACAAAGGATTTAATCGCTGCACGGCCTAATTTTTTATCTAGCGTTGCCCAAACCACCACGGAATCAGCACGCTCACCCGAGGTGACAAAGATTTTTTCCCCATTGAGAATGTATTCATCGCCATCTTTCGTCGCTGTTGTCCGAATAGCAGCAGAATCAGAGCCGCAATTGGGTTCTGTAATGGCCATAGCGGCCCAAGTTCCTTTTAAGCGTTCTAGTTGTTCATCATTGGCTACTGCTGCAATAGCCGAATTTCCAAGCCCTTGTCGAGGCATACTGAGCAACAGGCCTGTATCTCCATAGCACATCTCGATGATACTGAGGGCTGTCGACATATTGACACCGTTTTTATTACCAGTGTCTGTGTCACCACGTTTATTGACGGCAGCACCTGCATTCATGCCATCTCCGCCATCATTCATACCGTCGACGAGGGAAGATAACATGTCTAACTCTTTAGGATAGGCATGTTCGGCTTTGTCATATTTACGTGAAATAGGACGTAGAACATTTAATGCGACTTCATGGGCTTGGTCGATCAGCAATTTAAATTTTTTCGGATTTTGTAAGTTCATGGACATTTCCTTGTTTTTATTTTGCTGAATTAAGCATGCAAGCCAGATTGAAGAATCGCTGTGGCACGTAAGTCTCGATACCAACGTTCTACGGGATGTTCTTTGGTAAAGCCGTGACCACCTAATATTTGCACGCCATCGGTCCCAATTTTCATCGATTTTTCAGCACATAGCACGCGAGCTAAATAGGCTTCACGATGAAAAGGCTTGCCGGCTTCGGCTAGGCTTGCTGCATTGAGGATGAGCATATGCATGGCATCAATTTCGATTGCCATATCTGCAATCATAAATGCCACACTTTGACGGTGCGAAATTGGCTCTCCAAAAGCTGTACGTTCGTTTGCATATTGAATGCAATATTTTTTGACTGCAGTTGCGGTGCCAACAGCCATGGCACACCACATTAAGTTGCCAAGATCGATAAATGAGGTGTAATTGAAATCTTGATCTCCTAAGCGTTGGGCAGGGGTCTGATCAAATTTTAAAGTTACCGTTTCAGTGGCTTTCAAACCCATAGCAGGTGTTTTTTTTGCGCTAATGCTTTGGTCGCGTTGCACAATAAAAACTTCAGGCTGTCCATTGAGCATGGCACTCACTAACAGCACATCTGCCTGTTCGCCTAGAAGGACTAAGGTTTTCTCCCCACTGATTTTATACTGCTGGCCATCAGCAATCGCGTGAGTTTTAAGTTGATAGGGATTAAATGCCGCTGTTGCCTCTTGAACCGCAAAGCTTGCACGTAGGGCTGAATCATCTGCAAATGCCGCTAAGTAGGTTGCTTGAACAGATTCGGAACCCCATTGGGTAATGGCGTTGATACAGCTAAACGTCGACAGTAAACCTGCTGTTAAACTAAAGTCACCTTCAGCCAATTGTTCAGCAATTAAGATATTGCTAATGATATTTTTTTCTGCCGCGACGCCACCCAAATCTTCAGGTAAGGCATAATAATTTAGACCTAGATCTTGGATATGTTGCCATAACGCTTCAGGAAATCTTTCCTCTTGATCGGCTTGATGAGCAAGTGGATACAAGACTTCTGTGGCAAACTGCTGCATCGCATCAGCAGTCATTTGTTGTTCTTCAGTCAGGTTTAAATCAAATAATGATTTTTGTTGATTAGGCAAACGTTGCTTATGCACATCTTTGTTGGTCTGAAATACTTTTTGCGTCTGGCTCAGGGTTTTAAAACCAGCTTTTGAGCTTTGATACAAAGATTTTTCAACAAATTTGCGCAGTTTAAACTGATCGAGTACATCACTTCCGGCAATTTTCGTTAAAAGTGAGAGTCCAAATCCTTGTGCCTTGTTTACCATATTGGTCATTGTTGTTTTCCATTTGCGCTGTTCTTATTTAATGCTGACATGCCAAAGATAGAAAAACCATGTCATAAATGACATGCATGATTGTCAAAGATAAACGGCGAGATTAGGTGGGATTTGATAGCTAAATGATTAATTAAGAATAGAAAAGTAAAAAGGCTTAAAAGTGTTGTTATTTTAAAATTGACTTGGCTGACATTTGAGTCAGCCAAGTTTTAAGGTCTGTATTGAATGATTATTGATATTTTTGAATCATACGACGAACATTGGTTTTTGCTTCAATGACGGTCATAAAGGTATATGCACCGATAAATTTACGGCTAATAAACATAAACTCTTTAGGTGGAACTGAGAAATAGCGAGATGCCATCGATTTTGACGCTTGTTGCATCACACGGCTATGTAATTGGCTTTTTTTCCAGTCATAGCGTTGTTGTTCGTCCATAACACCAGCAGGGATGTTTGGGTTATTTTCAGTGCTACTAAATGCCTCTGTCGCTAACAAAAAGACTTTAGCCATATCAGGTTTAATACTTTGTGGAATACCATCAAAGAACTCATAACCTGTCATCGCTTTGACCATTTGCTCAGAGCTGTGATGGTAACCCGCGGTAATCAAATTACGCGCAACGCCTAATAGATGCTCATCGAACTGACGGATCGCACCAAAGTCGAGGAGAACAATTTTATCTGGCACATCCGCACCATTGCCTAAACGGACCAAATAGTTTCCGAAGTTAGGGTCGGTTTGCATTTCACCCCATTCAAAAATTTCGCGTACGGCAATTTCAAGTGATGCTTCACCTAAGGCATTACGGCGCTCTTGAGGAAGTGATAGCATTACAGGGCTATTAATCGGCACACCACGTTCAAAGGTCATACACAGCACTTGAGGTGTTGAATAACCTTCAATGATTTGCGGGACGATATATCGTGGATCTTCTTTTAAGCGTGCAGCAAAACGGCGTGTGGTATCTGCTTCGATTTTATAATTTACTTCACGATGCATCATTTCACGAACTTCATCAAACCACTGATCAAATTCACGCGTTTGGGGCACCATTCGTGTCAGTTTGAGCATGTTTTTGAATAGATTCATATCTGAATCGATAGCATCAGCCACACCCGGATACTGGATTTTTAATACCAGTTCTAAACCATCAGATTTACGTTTTGCACGATGAACTTGTGCCAAAGATGCTGTACCAAGCGGCTCATGATCAATCACGAGATCATCAAGTTTTGAGCCAAGTTGATTTTGTAATTGTACTTTGATGGCTGGCCATGCCAATGCGACTGTTTGATTGTTAAGGGTATTGAGGGCTTGGGTGATTTCTTCAGGTAGAAAATGTTCACCATACAACGCCATCATTTGCCCAATTTTTACAATTGAACCTTTTAATTTACCAATTTCTGCGACGAGATATTCAGCCTGATCTTTCATGGCTTTTTTACGCTTTTTCTCTTTTTCTTCTTCACTCGAAAAAATAGAAGTGGCGTTTGATGCTGCCCAACGAGTTCCCGCAAGTAGCGATGCCTTTGCGATAGATAAGCGTCGATCCATAGAAGACGTTTTCAAGTGTTTGAGCTTATCGTTCTGATCTGACATGTAAATTAAATCCTTTAATCAGCAATTCGCAGAAAAATACATTGTAGCTAATTTTAACGTTTCTTAACGTATTAAAATAGTTCAACTTACTGAATATGCAGTAAGCATTTGCAAACTTAAGCAAGATGCCACGTAGACAGGCACATTGGAAAAGAAAACTATAAACGATATTTGATTTTTACCGTATCGTTTTGCATCAATGCGGCTTTATGTTCTTCAATATGTTGATGAATAAGATGTTGGACAGATTCGTCTTTAAATCCGGCAGCATAACCTTTGACAATAATAATGCTCGGTAAGCTAAAAAATAGGGTACGTGCGTTTTCTAGACTCGCATCAGGGAAAACTTGATGTTCGATCAGCAGTTGCTGAAAAAATGCCTTTTCAGTTTGCACGTTTAAAGACTGAGTGTCTTCCCAATAGCTTTGACGCATAGCCATGAGGTTATTGTGCTTATAGCTCATTGGAGCTCCGCATTTAAAATTTAACTGTTTGTATGGGGATGATTTTAAGAAAATAAAGCTTAGGATCAAGTACAAATTGCTAAACAATTGAGCTTGAATTGGTTTTTATTCGTAATTTTCATCTAATTAGATTTTATAGAATGCTGAAAGGCATAAAGTACACATTTCATTTCAGCGAATGTATCAGACCTCATATATACGGTTATGAAATGCTTTCAAGCGGTGAATAATGCCGTATTTTTATTATAAATAGCATTAAAACAAGGTATCATAGGGCGTTTAAAAAATTATGAACTGGAGACGCCTTAAGTGGATCGACCGACTATTAGCCCTGAACATTTACAGGAAGCAGCTGAAAACCTATCTACAATTCGTGATTATATCCGCTTTGGGGTAACAGCTTTACGTCAATATGATGCCCACTTAGGACAAGGTACAGAAGACTATTTTGCTGAAAGCTCAGCATTGGTTTTACAAACGTTATCTCTAGATTGGAATGCAGATGCGGAAATCTTAGATGCGAAATTATTGCCAAGTGAAGTTGCAGAATTTTTAGCATTGTTAGAACGTCGTATTAATGAAAAAGTTCCGACGTCTTATTTACTAAACTTGTCATATTTCTTTGGTAAGCCATTTTATGTCGATGAACGTGTACTGATTCCACGTTCTCCAATTGCAGAGTTAATTGAAAACCGTTTTGCGCCATATTGCTTAGGTGAAAATGGCGAAATGGGTGCTGCGGTTAATAATCTACCTGAAAATGCCAGTCCAAAAACTCCTCAGCGCATTTTAGATATGTGTACGGGTTCAGGTTGTATCGCGATTGCTTTAGCTTATGCATTCCCAGATGCTGAAGTTGATGCAACAGATTTATCTAAAGATGCACTTGAAGTGGCGCAAATTAACTGTGAACACCACAATAAACAATATCAAGTGGCTTTACTTGAGTCTGATTTATTCGCCAAAATTCCAGCAGAAAATCAATATGATTTAATCGTGTCGAATCCACCGTATGTGGATGCTGAAGACATGGCAGATTTACCAGAAGAATTCCACCATGAACCTGAAATGGCGCTTGCTGCGGGTCAAGATGGTTTGGATCTTGTACGTAAAATGTTGGCACAAGCTGCAGATTACCTGACTGAAGATGGCTTAATTGTGATCGAAGTGGGTAACTCAGAATGGGCAATGCGTCAAAACTTCAATACCGTTGATTTTTATTGGTTACAGTTCCAAAAAGGCGGTACAGGTATCTTTGCATTGACTGCTGCTCAATGCCGCGAATACCGAGATTTATTCATTCAATCTGTTCAAGCATAAGGAGTCGTTTGACATGGCAGGTAATAGTATAGGGCAACTCTTCCGTGTAACGACTTGTGGTGAATCTCATGGCGTTGGTCTGATGGCCATTGTAGATGGGGTTCCACCGGGTATTGAACTGACTGAAGCCGATTTGCAAAAGGATTTGGATCGTCGTAAGCCGGGCACATCTAAGTTTGCGACTCAGCGTAAAGAACCCGATGAAGTTGAAATTATTTCAGGCGTATTTGAAGGCAAAACAACCGGTACATCGATTGGTCTATTGATCCGTAACACAGATCAAAAATCAAAAGATTATGGCAACATTGCGCAAACCTTCCGTCCGGGTCATGCAGACTATACGTATACACATAAGTATGGTTTCCGTGATTATCGTGGTGGTGGCCGTTCGAGTGCTCGTGAAACTGCGATGCGTGTTGCTGCAGGTGCGATTGCTAAAAAATACTTGTTTGAAAAATTCGGCATCGAAATTCGTGGTCATGTAACGCAAATTGGTACCGAAAAAGCACAGAAATTGGACTGGAATGAAGTTCCGAATAACCCATTTTTCTGTGGTGATGCAGATGCCGTCCCACGTTTTGAAGCTCTAGTAACGTCACTTCGTGAACAAGGAACGAGCTGTGGCGCTAAACTGGAAATTATTGCGACACAAGTGCCAGTTGGCTGGGGCGAGCCTGTATTTGATCGTTTAGATGCAGATATTGCACATGCTATGATGTCCATCAACGCTGTAAAAGGTGTTGAAATTGGTGATGGCTTTGGTGTTGCCGAGCAGTTTGGTCATGAAACCCGTGATGAGTTAACTACGGATGGTTTCTTGGCAAACCATGCTGGCGGCATTTTGGGTGGTATTTCGAGTGGTCAGGACATTCGTGTTGCGATCGCCTTGAAACCAACAGCTTCCATTACTACGCCGGGTAAAACCATTACGATTAATCGTGAAGATACAGATGTGTTGACCAAAGGTCGCCATGATCCTTGTGTCGGTGTTCGTGCGACACCAATTGCAGAGGCGATGTTGGCAATTGTGCTTATGGATCACTTCATGCGTAACCGCGCACAAAATGCGGATGTAGTCGCACCATTTGCCCCAATTGAACCCAAGTGAGGAAACAAAGCGCTGCTTTGTTCCGAACGCGGTTGGTGAGTAGCGTTAGCGAGTCACAGTAGATAAATAACAAAGCGTTGCTTTGTTCCGAACGCGGTTAGTGAATAGCGTTAGCGAGTCACAGTGGATAAATAACAAAGCGTTGCTTTGTTCCGAACGCGGTTAGTGAATAGCTTTAGCAAGTCACAGTGTATAAATAACAAAGCGTTGCTTTGTTCCGAACGCGGTTGGTGAGTAGCGTTAGCGAGTCACAGTGGATAAATAACAAAGCGCTGCTTTGTTCCGAACGCGGTTGGTGAATAGCTTTAGCAAGTCACACTGATGAGAAAATTGCATAAAAAAACCAGACAATTGTCTGGTTTTTTTATTTCGGTAAACTAGGCCTATGAAAATAAATAGCAAAAAAATATGAATATACGAAATGCTTTACTTGGTGATATTCAGCAGCTTGAAAGCTTAATGAATACAGCCTATCGGGAAAATCATCCCAAGAGTTGGACGACAGAACATCATATTGTTCGAGGAAATCGAATAAATGTGTCTCAACTCAGTCAACTCTTACAAAAAAGGGATTTTCATTTATATGTGATTGAGTCGGTACATGCGCAGATCATGGGGTGTATTGGTATTCAAATGCAGGGGAAGAGCTGTGAAATTGGTCATTTTGCAATTCATCCAAATGAGCAAGCTCAGGGCTTAGGAAAAAAATTATTGCAATTTGCAGAACAACAAGCGATGTTGATGGAACCCAATGTTGAAGAATTTGTCATGTATGTGATTGATCGGCGTTTAGAATTAATAAAATATTATCAACGACGTGGCTATAACATAACAGATGAAAATCAAGCCTATCCTCTTCATCTAGAGGTGGGTCAACCGATATGTGAACTGACAATTAAACAATTAATTAAACGAATAAAATAAAGATCATGTGATGCATTTGATCAATTTATAAAGCGAGATGAATAAAAAATCCCCAAAAAACATACACTAACTTTTGGGATTTTGATTTTAGACTATTTGGGCTTAAGAGTAAGCACGTAAAAATAGTCGGTAGGCATCTGATGATTTTTGGTTTTTTAGCATATAGTGTGCGATTTCACCTTGGTTGGTATTCATAATCACCGCAATATCTTTTGCGTCACAAAATTGTTTAAGCACAGTATCTGGGATCATCACGGTATTAGAAGAATCAATCACATTTGAATTATCTAAGCGACGATAATTTGTTTGACCTATTGCAGGATAAGACAATACTTTGCCGTCGATCACAAAAGATATTTCATTCATATCAAGCTGCTGTTGATCATAAGAATGCAGTGAAAGTGCATACTCACCTTTATTCTTTTGCTAATCAATTGCAAGTTCAGGACATTTTTGTCCAGTACAGTAATTGACCTCGAGTAATGGTTCGTTGGATTACGTTACTGTTTTCAACGGTATTCACACCTTTTAGCTTCAAGGTTCTTGTTTCAGGTTTATTTTTAGGTACGGTAATACAACCTGTGAGTAGTAGGAGTGTAAATCCTAGAACTAAATAATTTTTCATGTGTTTTTCCATGTTAGCGTTATTTTTATAAGCAATATTTATTTTGGCGCATATTCACACAGAAAAAACAAAAAAGTAAAATACATCACACTTTTCTAGTTTTGTTTGAGCACTGCTTTGATATAAGTGGTCGATATTCAAATAAAAAATATTATTAAGTGATGTAAATCTTATTTCATTGAAATTTAGATAACTTAAGTAAGATCTGTGATTTTGCGCTATCAATCTGCTCGGGATTGGTTTGTCGAGACAATTGGTCACGTGGTTTTTCGCCTAAAAAATATTTGATCCGTTCAGCATTCGCACCCGATGGATGGGGAAGTCCTGCTAAAATCTGCTGATCTTTTAAATAGCCTAAGCTGCTTACATAATTTAAAACCTCATCTACACCTTTGCCTAGCGGAATATAAATTGCGTTCGGAAGCTGTTGAATCATAGGAATAAAATAATCATCAATATGTTGTTTTAATAATTCATTTTTCAACATTGCGGGCGTTGAGCCTGCATAATTTTTTCCATTGACCAAAATACATTGCTGTAAAACCGAACACATTTGCACCATATCTTGATGATTGCTAAATAGCTCTGCAGTGGTCTGTATGCCTAATTGATTCTGTAATCCAATATGATCTAGCAGTTGAGTTAAATTTTTACGAATAGGACCACTAAAAGCACCACTATTCTTGGCAAGTTTAAGTATGTTTTCCTCAGATAATTGCTGCTCTACGCCGTCCTTCGCTGCAATTAATGCATTACGCCATTGTTGTTGGCCTGGGCAGATGCCGACGATGACCACTTTTGCATCATGATTTATGGCCTCGAATGGTGCATAAAAGCTTTGAATAGTTCCCAGAGTTTTAAGACGGAGTAAATCACTTTGAGTTAATTCTTCAATAGAATGTGTTTTGATCACAGATGCAAAGCAAGAGAAAAGGGTAGAATCCGACATAAAACTTCAATCTTTCTAGATATAAATTTCATTCAGTATTTTAAACCTTTATTTTAAAGATGAAGTATTTAGGTATAAAAAAATTGATTTTAAATTTATAACCTAACAACTTAAATCGATATAAAAATATTATTTAACAATATTGACCCAAATAGGACTTGAGATTTGGTACAAATATTGCTCATATCTAACTAAGGCAATACCAAGATGAATGCCGAATAAAAAAACGAATGGATGATTGCAGGAGAGAAGCACAGATCGTGCTCGCCGAAGGAGCAAGTTCCCCCAGGAAACTCTCAGGCAAAAGGACTGTAATCATATAAAAATCTGGAGAGAAGTAGGCTAGACCTACTCACCGAAGGGGAAGGTTCACATTGCTTCGCAAGGAACCAAAGCTCTCAGGTAACAATGACAGATGGGGCGAACATAGGAAATATAATTTCCAAGGAGCCTATATGTGTCATATTGTTGTGATTGGTGCAGGTATTACTGGGGTAACGACAGCTTACGAACTCGGATTACTCGGTTATCGTGTCACTGTGGTCGATAAACATCTTTATCCTGCGATGGAAACGTCGTTTGCCAATGGTGGACAATTATCAGCGTGTAATGCTGAAGTCTGGAACCAAAAAGCAACGGTAGTGAAAGGCATCAAATGGATGTCACAAAAAACCGCGCCATTATTATTAAATCCAAGTTTTAATCTACACAAATATTCATGGCTCTTTGAGTTTATGGGGCATATTAAAGATTACCGTGAAAATACTCACGAGACCGTCCGTCTTGCATTGATGGCACGTCAGCGTTTATTTGAAATTGCTGAGCATGAAAACTTGCAGTTTGATTTAGAAAAACGCGGCATTTTACATTTCTTTCATAATCAACATGATTATGAGGTGGCGACTCAAGTTAATAATATGCTCTGTGAGGGTGGCTTAGAGCGTCATCCTGTGACATTAGCTGAAATCCGTGACATTGAGCCTAGTCTGACAGGTGAATACTATGGTGGATTTTATTGCCCAGGGGACGCCACGGGCGACATCCATAAATTTACGACGCAGCTTGCCAAAGCAACAGAACGCTTTGATGTGAAATATATGTGGGGCTTTGAGGTGACTGACTTTGAACATCATGCAAAAGGTGTCAATGTTCAGTTAAAAGCCAGTGATGAAAATATGGAACATCCTGATGCAAATACCTTACTTGAGGCAGATGCTGTGGTGGTCTGTGGTGGTGTAGGCAGTTATGAACTTGCGCATAAACTCGGTGACCGTGTAAATGTCTATCCAGTCAAAGGATATTCAATCACCATAAACTTAAATGATGAACAAAGTCAGACCAATGCGCCTTGGGTGAGTCTGTTGGATGAAAGTGCCAAAATTGTGACTTCACGCTTAGGGGTAAATCGACTACGTGTTGCAGGCACGGCAGAGTTTAATGGCTATAACCGAGACATTCGTGCAGATCGCATTCAGCCCTTAATTGATTGGTCGAATCGTAACTTTAATCTATCAACAGAACATGTGGTGCCATGGGCGGGTTTACGACCAATGATGCCCAATATGATGCCTGTAGTGCATGCAGGTAAGCGTGATCATATATTCTATAATACAGGGCATGGTCACCTTGGATGGACTTTATCTGCGGCAACAGCTGCAATGATTAGCCAGCAAGTGCAGCAAACACATCCGATTTAACTGACATATTGTAGACATCAAAAAATTGTAGATATCAAAAAAGCCTCAATGTTGAGGCTTTTTTGTATGTTTCTAAGTCATTTGAAATTGATCTTAATCATATAAGCGATAAATCCCTGCAAAACGTTCACAGCCTTTTTGTTCAGTTTTTACTGAGAGTAAGGCTTTACTGTAATTGAACTGATATTTGCAGTCGTGTTCATTATCTGTGATTTGATTTTTTTGTTCGGGTGTTGTGTAAGCTAAAAATGGAATGGTTTGTGTTTCAACTCGATTGTTCGGATTACGATAGGCAATGCCTTCGATTTTGATGCTGTCTTTGCCCAGTTGATGCACTTTTAAATGTACAGGTGATGTCGCAAAATGGCCATTTTCAAATTTAAGATAATGCTGCGTTAAACTTTGGTTCATTGAGGTATAAATATTCAAATCTTCATAGCGAAGCTCGAATTGTTGTTTAAAACACTCCAAGTTTTTGCATTGCTGAACTCGGCTGTACCATAATTTTTGCGTATCTATCAGCAAGCGTATTGGGGCATCGGTAATCAACTGCGCTGTTAAAAAAAGCCCATCTAGCTTTTCACGTTGTTCTTCAAAACCGTTAGAACAGTAATTTTTTTTTGCATGAGTATTGGCATGATCACAGTCTATCTTTTCTGCATGCGTAAACGTCGCTAGGCCAGAACCTATGAGCAGAACCAGTCCGAATTTTTTGATGATATTTATTTCAGTTTTCAACAGCATGATCGCTTATACTTTCACTATGTTGCGCTTGCCCACACTATAGCGAAATAGAAAGCGTGAATACAAGATTTCAATCATTATTTTCTCAAGGAACTCAAGCATGATAGCTCAAATTCGTATCGGTCAGGGCATGGATGTGCATGCATTTGAAGAAGGTGACTTTGTAACGCTTGCTGGTGTTCAAATTCCACATACACATGGACTCAAAGCACATTCAGATGGTGATGTGGTACTGCACGCGCTTTGTGATGCATTATTAGGTGCTTTGGCACTTGGAGATATTGGTCAGCATTTTCCAGATACAGATCCAAAATTTAAAGGTGCCGATAGTCGAGTACTTTTAAAACACGTCTACCAACTGATTTTAGATCGTGGATATGTACTTAATAATGCTGATATTACCGTGGCTTGTGAGCGCCCTAAACTAGCAAAACATAATTTAGAAATGCGTCAAAGTATCGCAGATGTTATGGATGTTGAAGTCACACAAATTAGCATCAAAGCGACCACCACCGAAAAATTAGGGTTTACTGGTCGCCAAGAGGGTATTCTTTCTACTGCAACAGTACTGATTTCTCACGCAAAATGATCTGGATGGATCAGTGCATGTTGTAAATCTTGAGTTGCTTTACGGCCTTGAAGTTGTAAGGCAACCGCATGGATTAAACCTGTCCATGTTTCATTGGGTTCCCAAATTTGATGCATCAAATCTTGAGCCTTTGGCATATCAACATCCATATAGTATTGACGATATAAATACATCAAACTGCTGACACGGAAGTTTTTCGCACAGTGTAGCCAAACCGTTTGACCTTGAACCAAATGGTCAATCATATCGAGTACTAAAAGGCATTGATCATCTGAAGGGGTATCCCAAGAGATCGGAACTTGGATATAGTTCAGGCCTAGATCTAGGCAAATGCGGTCTTCATGCTCGATATGATTGGATGCATCGGTTAGTGCTAAATTAATAACCGTTGAAACACCATATTCTTTAATCGTTTGAAGCTCAGAAGGAGATGGTTGACCGGACGTTAATAAGTGTTCATGTATATATTGGAAGTTTTCAATGTGACTTAACGCATTTTCGATTTCATTCATCTGACAAATAATCCTTCAAAGTAAAACGCCATCTCGAAGATGGCGTTTTTCATTCACTTAGCGTGTCGGTAACACGTCTTTAAGTGCTTCATGCATCTCTAACAAGACTTTTTCAGTCGTATCCCAATCGATACAGCCATCAGTCACTGATTTACCATATTCGAGGTCACAGAGGTTGGCAGGAATATCCTGACGACCACCTTTTAAGTGACTTTCTACCATAATACCCACGATTGACTTGTTTCCGTCAAGGATTTGTTCAGTAATATTTTTGAGTACAAGGGGTTGTAGGTACGGGTCTTTGTTTGAGTTTGCATGACTGGTATCAATCATAATTTTGCCACTAACTTTTGCTTTGGCTAATGCCGCTTCAGCATCTGCAACTGAACCTGCGTCGTAGTTTGGTTTACCGTTACCGCCACGAAGTACAACGTGTGCATATGGGTTACCACTGGTACGAATAACAGAAACTTGACCTTGGTCGCTTAAGCCCAAGAAGCTATGACCATGTTTAACAGATTGCATGGCATTGGTCGCAACGGTTAAACCGCCATCTGTACCATTTTTAAAGCCAACTGGTGAAGAAAGCCCAGAAGACATTTCACGATGTGTTTGGCTTTCAGTGGTACGCGCACCAATCGCTGACCAAGAGATAAGATCTTGGTAGTACTGTGGTGAGTTTGGATCGAGCGCTTCAGTTGCACAAGGCAAACCTTTTTCATTCAATTCAAGTAAAAGTTTACGACCAATACGTAAGCCTTTTTCGATGTTGAAAGAGTCGTTCATATCTGGGTCATTAATTAGACCTTTCCAACCAACAGTGGTACGTGGTTTTTCAAAATACACACGCATCACGACATAAATCGTATCTTGGATTTTGTCACTTAAAACTTTTAAACGGTCAGCATAATCATGTGCAGCGACTGTGTCGTGAATTGAACATGGACCAATGACAACAAAAAGACGTTTGTCATTTCCATCTAAAATATTACGTACAGTTTCACGGCCCTTAAGGACTGTTTGATAGGCAGTTTCAGTCAGAGGTAGCTCTTTTTTTAGTTCTGCAGGAGTAACAAGAGGCTGAATGCTTTTTACATTCACGTCATCAATGTCGTTTTGGGTAATAGAATTTGACTGTAAAGTATTCATTGCCGTCACTGGTTTGATTATACAAAAGGTTGTTTCGTGAGCCGAATATAACATGAATATAGCATTCAAATGTTATAAAAAAGATCAATAAGTCTCTGAAAAAAAAGTGATGAATCGGGCAGTTAATTTAAACCTGCTGACTATTCACCGTCGGTGCGATCAACATTGCAGTTGTTGGTTTTTCGACAGGTTTTGATTTTACTGGATTAATGATGAAATTCATGCCTAAAACAAACAAGGTAATGCCTAAGACTTTACGAATGACTTTTTCAGGTAAACGTGAGCTGATTAAAGTTCCGACCACAATTGCAGGAATAGAACCAACCAATAACCAACCCAATAAATGAAAATCGACATTACCTGAGCTCATATGACCCAAGCCTGCAACCAGTGTAAGAAGCACGGCATGTACGACGTCAGAGCCGATAATACGAATCATTGGTAAATTCGGGAACATAAGTACCAAAGCCATAATACCGAAGGCACCTGCACCCACAGACGATAGGGTAACGAATACGCCTAAAATAATGCCCATGATGATGATATATGCACGCTTATTTTTAGCTTGGAAATTGATACGTTCAAGATCCGCACTCATATCATCCAACTGATCAGTTTTTCGAAATTTATTAAAGAATTTTTCGATATGACCACGGAAAATAATTGAGATCCCTGTAATCGTCAGCATAAAACCCAAAAACATGGTTAACACGGTTTTGTAATGTGTCGATTGGCTGAGATAGTTTTCCAGTACCCAATGGGTCGCAAATGACGCAGGGATACTGCCGACTGCAAGCCAAATGACAATGGTCCAAACGATATTCATTTTACGGGCATGGACTAAAGAACCACAAAATTTTGAAATTGCGGCATACAGTAGATCTGTACCGATCGCAATGTGGGGTTCAATTTTATATAGGCTAATCAGGATCGGGGTCATCAATGAACCACCACCAACACCGGTAATACCTACGCAGAAACCTACAATTACACCTGCCAGAATGAACTCTAAAGGACCGACCATCGCTGAATGCCAAATATCAAAAAACGTGCATATCTTATGACTAATTGATATAAGTCGTTGTCTCGATTAGTGATTTGCTTGTGAAAAAAATAGATAAAGAATGTCATTAATTTTGAAATAAATGAATTTTATCTAAACTAAGTTATTGATTATGGTTTTCTCAAGTAGTTAATAGTTAAAATGGAGATTATGCTGCAGTGAAATCATAAATTTTGAATATAAGGCTTTGAATATCTGAAGTGGATATCCAATACCTAAATGCACTGTAGGTTTTCAATTCTAAGCTTTTGATTTGTTATTTATCGATATATGCAACAGTGTATATAAATTCCACTGCTGCTAAGTCTCATACGCCTTAAAAAGATAAGGTTTCGCCATTATTCCAATATGAGTAGAAGGACACTGACCAGACATTTTAAACATGCGACAGGACTACCTATTGTCACTTGGTTAAACAATGAAAGACTGCGATATGCGGCTGAATTGCTTGAAGTGACAGATTATTCGATTGATAAAATTGCGGAAAGCGCAGGTTTTAATACCGCAGTGCTATTTCGTAAATTGTTTAAGAATAAATACGGTACAAATCCGAACCATTGGCGGAAAAATTTTAATCAGCAGCTAAATAGCAGTGATGAATATTCCTAAAATGTTGAATTAAAGACGTGCAGCTTTTTTTTGGAAATCTATTAACTTTGTGAAGGACTCGTATAGAATCTATAGCTAAAGAACATTGAGTTAAAAGGACAGACTTTTGCAAAATCGGAAACTGAAAATTGGCATCGTGGTTGGGGAAGTATCCGGGGATACATTAGGCGCCAAGCTTATCCGCAGTTTTCGAGAGCAAGGGATTGATGCGGAATTTGAAGGCATCGGCGGTCCGCAAATGATTGCAGAAGGTTTTAATAGCTATTATCCGATGGATATTTTATCGGTAATGGGGATTGTTGAGGTCTTAAAAGATATTAAAAAACTCTTTGCTGTACGCGATGGTCTGGTTGAAAAATGGACTGAAAATCCTGTCGATGTTTTTGTGGGGATTGATGCGCCGGATTTTAATTTGCGTTTATCTAAGAGCTTAAAGCAAAAACAGCTACCAATTAAAACAGTACAATATGTTAGCCCTTCAGTGTGGGCGTGGCGTCAAGGGCGTGTACATGGCATTAAAGCAAGTATTGATTTAGTCCTTTGCTTATTTCCATTTGAAAAAGCGTTTTTCCAAAAATGGCAAGTTCCGGCTGCATTTGTCGGACACCCATTGGCAAGTCAGTTGCCTTTAGATAATCCACTCGTTGCGGCTAAACACGAGTTAGGCTTAGATGAGCATCAAAAACACATTGCATTACTTCCGGGCAGCCGTCGCGGGGAAATTGAGCGCTTAGGGCCTTTGGTGCTGTCTGCCGCACAGATTTTGACGGAGCAGCATCCAGACTATGTATTCCTGATTCCTGCAATTAATGATGCACGTAAACAGCAAATCGAAGTGTTGCTCAAGCAGTTTCCTGAAGCATTACAAGCCAAAGTTCGCTTGATGGAAAACACCGATACCGAATCTAAAATTGGCCGTCTGGTGATGAACGCATCGAATATTGTCGCTTTGGCTTCGGGTACAGCGACTTTAGAAGCGATGCTTTTACACCGTCCAATGGTGACCTTTTATAAGTTAAATTGGCTGACCTATCATGTGGTGAAATTGCTGATCAAAATTCCGTATTATTCATTGCCAAATATTATTGCGGGCAAAAAGGTGATTCAGGAACTCATCCAACATGATGCAACGCCTGAAAAATTAGCAGCAGAAATTGAAAGCTTGATGGATGTTGAAAAATCGCAAATTCAAGTGATGCAGCACATCACCATGCATAAACAACTGCTTTCAGGTAACAGTGAAAACCCTGTGGAAGCGATTTTAAAGCTTTTAGATTAAACCTCTAAGGTGACTCAGTTTTTGCGAGTTGATGCTGCTGTCGATACTGGCTCGGTGTTAGATCATAAAACTTTTTAAAAGTTTGGCTAAATGCTGTTTCAGATGAGTAACCGATACGATGGGCAATTTGCTGAATAGTCAGTTGCCCCATTTGTAAGTGCTGTGTCGCCAGTCGCAAACGATGTTGCTGCAAATAGGCGAGTGGAGATTCACCGAGCATTTGAGTGAATAAACTGGCAAATTTAGAACGTGACATGCAACATTGTTCTGCCAAGCTTTCGACGGTCCAAGCATGCTGTGGTTGTTCATGAATCGCGGCCAAAGCGTTGGATAATTCAGGATGACTTAAGGCATGCAACCAACTGCTTGAATCTGACAAGGCTGCAATATAATCACGCACACATTCGATAAATAAAATACTCACCAAATGATCCAAAATTTTGTCGCGGCCTGGACGGATCTGATTCGCTTCAACGGCCAGAAAATGTAAGCCAATTTGCAACCATTCAGGTGCGGTACTGCTCATGATGTGTGGTGTGTGTAATAGCGTGGGGAGTGCATTCACTAAAGGCTTTGCCATAATGCTGTCGACATGTCCACGGATCGCGAGTACAAATAATTCTTCTGCTTCATGAGATTCGGCAGAATTTAATTCAATGGTTTTATTTCGTTGCTCTTGAAACAGTGGTGTGATGTTCACTGATTCGACCAAGATATCAGACTGTATAGATTTGCAGTGGTGGTTTTGCCCTGACGGAATAAGGCAAAGATCGCCAGCTTCAAGCAAAACCTGCTCTTGATCTATATGCACAACACACTGACCTTGAATCACCACATACGCAACCATGGCATTGTGATCTTGAAAATGAAAAGCCCAAGGATGCTTTGATCTCAAATAAATATATTCAGATCGGTGGAGATGAATATCATCAAAAATTTTACTTAAAGCATCCATATTTCAAATATTTACTCATATTAATTTTGTATTTATAGATGGTCACTATGTGTTTAAAGGTCAACATTTATCCTTAAATGCCAAAGACGATCGCATATTTTTTTTGGACGCTTAAAACTGTTCTGGCTGCCCATATTTTACGAATATAAACACAGAAGAAGTAATTAGGGAAGTCTAGCGCATGAATGCACCAGTAAAATTAAATGAACAGCAGCTCGCTCAGTTAGAAAGCAAAATCGGTAGTGTTTTAGATAAAAAACGTTATGGTTGGCTATTGAGTCCAGGTTTACCTGTCATTGGTATGGGGATCTTGGCGGGTTATCATTTTGGTCCAAAACCGACAAAAAAACTATTTGCCATGGGCGGGCCGCTTCTATTGCATGTCATTATTCCTGCACTGGATGCACTGATCGGTGATGATGCCAATAACCCGACAGATGATGACATTAAAGTTTTAGTAAATGATCCTTATTATGATCGTATCGTCAAATTATTTATTCTACTGCAAATGGCAGCGAATGCTTTTGCTGGCTATGTGGTTACCCGTAAAGATGTTTCAATATTAGATCAAGTTCTACTTGGGATTTCGATGGGTGCAATTAATGGCGTCGGTGTAAATACAGCACATGAACTCTGCCATCGACCACATAAAAAAGACCATTACTGGGCACATGCGACGCTCGCACCATTAGGTTATAGCCATTTCCGTATAGAACATCCATATGGACACCATAAACGTGCGGCAACTCCTGAAGATCCTGCATCTTCAAAAATGGGCGAAACCTTTTATGAGTTTTGGCCACGCACTGTATTTGGTGGAATTAAATCGGCGGTGCAGATTGAGAAACAACGTTTAAAACGTAAAGGTTTAAGTTTCTTTTCGAAGGAAAATGAACTGTTTCATGGTTGGGCGATGAGTGCAGGTTTTCATGCCTCGATGCTGAAAATGTTTGGTAAAGGCGTGACACCGTATTTAGTTACACAGGCCTTTTATGGAATCAGCCTTTTTGAAATTATTAATTATATTGAACATTATGGCCTGAAGCGTGAGCAAAAACCGGATGGAAGCTATGCGCGCACCATGCCTGAACATAGTTGGAATAACAATAATATTGTGACCAATCTATTTTTGTATCAATTACAGCGACATTCAGACCATCATGCATATCCGACTCGTCCATTTCAGGCTTTAAGACATTTTGATGAAGCGCCAGAGTTGCCTAGCGGCTATG
This sequence comes from Acinetobacter sp. YH12144, assembly GCF_013418345.1. Classification (NCBI taxonomy): domain Bacteria; kingdom Pseudomonadati; phylum Pseudomonadota; class Gammaproteobacteria; order Moraxellales; family Moraxellaceae; genus Acinetobacter; species Acinetobacter sp. YH12144. The sequence goes on from NZ_VPCD01000010.1 coordinate 21,700, forward strand.
CCACTATGCTAATTCCTGCTTTAGTACCCTCTATTTGGTTTAAGATGATGGATAAACGTGTCTATGATCACTACCAAGGCGATTTAACTAAAGCCAATATTCATCCTAAACGTCGTGCAAGTATTTTTAAAAAGTTTGCAATTTCAGACATTTAAATCGAATACCTGATAAGAAGAATCCCAAGCTTGTTTGCTTGGGATTTTTTATTGTGCGTATTATTAACCGATGCTACGCAGTAACATCAGAAGCGCACGTTGATTCAAATAAAAGAACGATACACGGTAACGTCATCCGCAATTGTTTGAGACAGGACTAATTGTAATCAAAAATGTTTCTGCGATTCTTTGAATAATTTGCCGCTAGTGAACTATTTTTACGGTGAGGAGCAATGCTCCGCAAGATTGTTTCCTTATGAAGCACGCTTCTCATTTTGCCGAATAAGAAACAACGCTTCGTAAGAGTATCTCCAGCCGAAGGCTAATACCTTTATTCAATCCTTAGATGTAAGACTCCGTCGCATAGACTTAAAAATCATTTTTAAAATGTAAAATTAATTCTACGTGCGTAACATCATTTAAAATCCCAAATTTTCTGTTTGAAACTTAGTCATTTCTTAAGACCACCAATAGCGCAAAATGTGGAAAAAAATCGGTGCAGAAAAGCAGATTGAATCAATTCGGTCGAGCATGCCACCATGGCCTTGGATAAGTTGTCCCCAGTCTTTTACACCACGATCGCGTTTAATGGCTGACATGACAAGACCACCAAAGAAGCCAAATATGCAAACAATAAATCCAATACATGCAGCCTGTAGATAGCTAAAGGGTGTAAGCCATGACATAGCAACACCTAATGCAGTGGCTAAAGCAATGCCTCCGATTAATCCTTCTACGGTCTTAGATGGTGAAAGTATCGGTGCGACTTTGTGCTTTCCAAATAGCTTGCCACAGACATATTGCAAGACATCGGAGGCTTGTACCACCATGATCAGCCAGATTGCTAGCCAAATTTTTTCACCCTCAAATCCGGGAAGTTTGAGGTTTAATAGCGCAGGCACATGCGAAATACAGAATACGCTGATCATCAGACCCCATTGAATTTTTGAACTGCGCTCTAAAAATCGCGTGGTATCTTCGGCTTTGAGTGTAGCGATAGGGATAAGAAGAAATACATACAGCGGAATAAAAATCGAATATAGCCCGTACCAGTCGATATACACCAAGTAATACTGGTAAGGGATGACAAAATAAAAAGCGATCAATAAAGGAAGATAATCACCGCGACGGGTTGGAAGTAAGCTGATAAATTCACGTAAAGCAAAGAGTGAAATCAACGCAAACAGGATCACAAAGGCAATTTTGCCTAATGAAATTGCTACACCAAGTACCAACAACATGACCCACCATGCATTGATCCGCGCATTTAAATTGTCGATGACCGGTGCCGGCGCATAACCCGCTTTAAATTTTAGTATTGAGCCAATGGTTGAGGCAATAATCAAAATAACCGCAAAGATACCAAACAATACATAGGTCATTTGCGCATTGGTGAATTCCATTATTGATACTCCAATGCTTTTAATTTGAGTAATTCGTCCTGAGCGTAGTTTAAAAACTCAGTTTTACTCTGTTCATTATGGGCTTCTAAAGGTTTGCCAAAAATAACGGTAGATAATAATGGCAATGGTATAAGCGCGCCTTTAGGCATGACACGTTTTAAATTAGAGATCCATACCGGTACGATTTCAACATCAGGAAATTGATTTTTGAGATGAAATAAGCCGCTTTTAAAGGCTAATAATTCAACGTCATCATTTAAATTTCGAGTACCCTCAGGAAAGAAAATAATCGAGTCACCTTGAGCTAATACGGTTTTGATCGGTTCTAAGGGGTCTTGATTTTGCTCTCGATTTCGCTGAATAGTGACGCCAGTAAACGTGTCTTGAATGAGAAAACGTCGAAAGCCATCTTTTAACCAATAATCCGAAGCCGCTACAGGACGGGTCCTCCGTCTGAGATCTGTCGGCAGTGATGACCAAAGTAAAATAAAGTCGATATGGCTATTATGATTTGCATAATAAATACGCTGTTTCATAACCGGTTTGCACCCGACCCAGAGACTCCGCGCACCCGTGAGCAGCCGCGCACCACGACGAGTGAGAAAGGCAATATAGCGAGCAATTGAACGGCTTAAAAAATTACCTTTCATTGGTGAGTGAGCATTCCCTGAAGTGTCTAATGGATTTGGCATGGTTTCAAATTATTGTGAATTATTTATACAGTAAAAATATGCAGATGAATGCGATGTATTGCAAGCAAAGCACAAAGATCTGCCATTTAAATAAAGCCAGACAACCTAATTCACGCAGCTCCCATGCGCGACCACATTTATTTGCAGGCATTAATTTTAAGTTGATTAAACTTAAGTCCAGCTCCTTGGTGGTTTGTTCAAGGTTTTGAGTTTGGCTGTATTCAGCGACAGTGGCTAAAAGTGCCGAATCAAATTTGATTCTCAGGCTTAAATAATGTTGTATTCCGAGCAAAACTAGACAAATTAATATATATAGCAAATCGAATAGCATCACATTACCAAACTGGATAATGAGCCAGAGCGTGAGGATCGCTGCTACATAAGCTGAAATGAGCAATCCAGTGGTGGATTGCAACAACTTTGATAGCACCACAAGTTGTAAATTCATGGTGCAAGTCCTTTAAGTTTTAAACGATAAGTATTTAAATGTTTTATTTGCGGTGTTTTAAGCACAACCCAAGGACGGTTATGGCGAATAATCCGTAAAACATCTTCGACTGAATATTCAGGATGTTGTTTCAATAATAATGCAGCAACTACAGCACTACTTCGTGAATATCCCAAAGCACAGAAGACCAAGATGTTTTGTGCTTCATCATTGTTATTAGATTTCAAGAATAGTTCTAAAGACTCTACAGCATTATGTAGCTGATTGGCCTGTAAAGGAATCAGGTCTAAACTCAAGTTTTGAGCATAGGAGCATTTTGGATAAGTGGGTAATTCTGCGCAACAATCGAGTAAAGCATCATATTGCTGCATGACGTGTTTGGACGGATAGCGACCTAAATAAATATAACTCTGATTGATTTTGATGATTTTAGAATCTTCAGGATGGCGATAGGTCCAGATTCGGCTATTGATCCAAGCAAATACAAAGTAAGGCGCAAACAATATTTTTGCAGCAATGGTCATATCACCATGACTGAGTTTTTGAAAAAAATGGGGACGATTGAATAAATATGCAAACGAAACTAAAAGCAGACTGCTTGCAGGATAGAGCAGCCAAAGCCACCAACCTTTTGCATGTGCGATTGCGCTACACAATAAGGCAGCAAACAGATAAAGGATGCCGATTTTAATGTGCTTTAAGCTTAGCCGACTTTGTTTATTTTGAACCCATGGCGCAGAGCCAGCCATCGGGAATAGCCATAAACATAAGGCACCGACCAATAAACCTGTTGGAATATCTATAAAATGGTGCTGCCAAGTGGTTAGAACTGAGAGACCAATCAAAAAGGACCAACCATCTACCAGATATTTTAGCTTACCTGTGCTATGCCGACGGAAAAAATCCCAAAGTATCACCAGTAGCACAATATGCAGAGAGGGTGCTTGATTAAACGGTTTATCAAAGCCCATCAAGACATCAAACCACAGCCCGAAAAAACCTGTGAGTTCGGGGCGCTCAAAGCTAAAACGTAGCGGGAAAAGTAAAAAGCAGCTGATTGAAAGGATTTGTGCCGAAAATAGTCGCAGTACATGTTGTTTTAATTCAAACTTATTCCAACAAAGTAATAAAGACAAACCATAGAACAGATCAATCGACCAATACGGCACAATACTCCATGGCCAAAGTGGAATATATTTTTCCCATTCAAAGACGATAACAGGTACGGAAGCTAAGCCCGCAGCGTATTGATTGGCAAAACCATAACTTAAGAAGAAAAAAGGTGCCAGAAATGCCAAACACAGTAGGCCGTATTTCCAAGTTCCTTTTTCAGTATCCAGTTTATGCATAAGATTGACCGTCCAAGCTTAAATTTTTTGTGCAACGGAAACGGTGAAAATACCAAACTCATCAATAACTTGATCGATTTTTTTGAAACCAGCTTGCTCAACTAATGCATCCATTTCTGCTTGTGAGCGTAAACGCATCACCCATGCATCTCCTTGGCGATGTGAGGTCAGAGCACGGGCAATAAACTCTTGTTGCGGATGCCAAATTTGACCTGTGTAGATGAGATACCCATCTTTCTCAATGGCCTGACATAAGCCGGATAAGGACTGTCTGAGTAAATCATTATCACTAAATAATTCGTATAAACCTGAGACCACGGCTAGAGTGGGTTTAGGTTCAACACTGGCTAATGAAGTGGCATCAAAGGCATCCGCTTCTACAAAATTGGCAATCTGGCTTAAACCTCTTTGCTCAATCATTGCTTGACCTGCTTGTACATTGATCGAGCTATAGTCTCTAAGCAGGATGGATTCAGGCTGTTGAGGCAGTTTTTGTACAGCATCTAAAATATATCGGCCATGGCCTGCAGCAATATCCATAATCCGTACCGCGTGTTGGGCATCATTTAACTTAGAAGCATATTTCGTTAATAGCGCTTCAATATTTTGTTTTCTAACGCGAATACCACGCCAACCAATCGCATTTAAATATTGTCGATCGATGATTTTACCCAGTGCATTTTGGCTTTCTGATTGATCTCGATAGACAAAATCTAAGGTACTGCCGGAGTCATATCCTGTCTCTTCACCAATTTTTAAACCCTTGGAAAAGAGACTACCAATTTTAAGATTTTGTTTGGTTAAGCTCCAAAATGCATGTTTTAAAGAATGTTTTGGAAGCGTTGAACTTAAGGTTTCTGCTACAGCACAGCTCGGGCCAATTTTATCGGCATCTAAAAGTTTAGGTGCGGAATAGGGTTGTTTAAAACATTGTTGAATAAAGCGATAGATTTTATCTGTGGCGATTTTGCGATGTTTTTCACCCAAAGTATCATGATAAAAACCATCTAAGACGTGAAATTCCTTCAATGGATGAGGGAGTTTTTGATAAAACGCCAATTGCGGTTTTTGATGCACCACGAAGTCAGATCCTGAACATAAGACTTGAGTAGGAACAAAAATATTTTGTGCATCTTTAACGATTCGATCTGAGGCTGCATATAGACCCAGCAGCATACGGACCGATATGGCCCGAGCGATTTGCGGGTCAGTGTCATAACTCTGCGCACGTGCAGTATCGTGCGTCAGCATTTTGGCTTTGACATAACTATTAATAAAAAAGTTGCCAGCGAATTTATTGAGAAGTGTTAAGCCAGGTTTTGCAAAAGGCACATAGAGTTTGATGTCAAATGCAGGCGAGGCAAGGCATAAAGCACGAATTTTAGGGGCATAATCATGCACCCATGTCGCGGCTAAAACAGCGCCAACGCTTTGAGCTACAATTGCTATATTTTCTGATCGAATTTGGTAATTTTGTTCTATATGCTGAACAAAATATTGAATGTCTTGAACGCATGCAGAAAAGCTCGGTGCATCTCCTCGTTCACCAGGAGTATTACCGTGACCTCGCGCATCCCAAGCGAAAAAATCAAAATCAGGCAAATTCAATTCATTGACCAAATGCGCCATTCGTCCCGAATGTTCATGGCCACGATGAAATAAGATCACCGCTTTTTTCTTACGGTTGCTTTTTAAACTGCTATTTTCCCAATGTTGATAAAACAAGGATGTTCCATCATGGCTCGTAAAGGTATGCTGAGTATTGTTATACATTGTGTTGTTCTCAAAATAATGAATCGACTGACGATCTAAACTGAAATTTATTGTGGGTTGATAATGCTATTTTTAATGCGGTTATAAATCGTAATAAATAATAAAAAGATGGTAATAATCAAAATACTATTGCAGATAAGAGACAATGTATTTAAGCCAACATTCAATATAGAAGAGGTCACGATGATGACGCAGATGATGCTAAATACAAAAGCGCGGTCACTTTTTCCCATTGGACCATCGTAACGACGTTCTTGCCCCACTAATGGCGCCATCACACCGGTATATTCGGCAAGTATGGCGAGAAAACAGGTTAAAATAAGTAATTCAGCTTGAATAAAAGCAAAACAAATTAAACTAAAATAGAGTGCTGAGTCGGAAATCACATCACATAATTCATTATAAAAAGCACCGAGTTTGGATTGTTGGTTGAACTCACGTGCCAGCATGCCATCTATGGCATTGAAGCCCATTCGAATAAGCATCCACACGGGGAAAATCAACAGTAAAATGCCAATACCGTTGTGAGAAAAATAGATATAAATAAAAAATGCCACAGCTAGCGAAATGAACATTGCCAGTAGTGTTACTTGATTTGCTGTAATACCAAGATGATGAAGTGATTTAACCAAAGGTCGAAGCAGGTTTTGAAATGCAGGCTTAAGCTGGTAGATCGAAGGCATATTATTGTTATAGCGGTATGATTTGCATGAATTTTATACGATTGATGCTTAACTTAACAAGAATTTGAATGTTAAAGATTGTCACAAGGCTGACGATTCGCCTGTATAACGCATTAAATTTTCTTGTGTGGTGCTTGCGACTAATTTTCCATCTTGCCACATTTGCCCATGACTAAGCCCACGTGATTGCGAGGTTCGAGTGGTATTCATGTCATAGAAAATCCAATCATCCACCCGAAAGGTATGATGAAAATACATCGAATGATCAAGGCTGGTTGCGATGAGTTCAGGAGACAGATAATTTAAACCATGTGTTTTGAGCGCCGCAGAATATAAATTATAGTCTGAATAGTATGCTGCAATGGCCTGATGTATATGAAGTTGGTCAAATTGGGCATCTAAGGCATCATGGAGTTTTAAATATTCTGCATATTGATTTTGATTTAAGACAGAAGCTTGACCGGACGGTGGCAAATCTGTCAGCACGTATTCAATTGGTTTAGATATAAGCTGAAAAGGCTGTAAAAATGTGGATAGATATTCAGGTGAAATAGATGATTGGATTTGCGCTTTATAGAATTGCTCCTCTTTGAGGCTACTTGGTGGAAATTGTTGGATCAAATCTGGTTCAGGTATTTGATACTGCATACCCATTTCGTTTTTCATATAGGACAACATCACCATATATATTGGTTTGCCATGCTGTATGGCGGTCACTTGTCGTGTAGAAAAACTATGGCTATCACGTAAATTTTCGACTTTAAATAATACGGGATGATTTGCATGACCCGCAGAAGTAAAGTTGGCATGTAAAGAGTGGAGTGGGAGTGTACAGGTATAGGATGCACTGACTATGCTCTGAGCAAGTAATTGTCCACCAAAAATATGGTCACCAAACAGTGGTTTACTTTGTGCTAAAAAGTAGCCCTGCTCTTTGGGCACTACAGATAATAATTGGATGAGGTCTTGAATCAGTGTTGTCATCTTTTTTTGAAATTTTTGCTTTGTTTAAATGTATTCAACTCGAACTTATTGCACAAGCCATGTTCATGAAAAATATAAAAGTCTTCGCCAGTCTTTCTAGAATAGGCTTATAATCGAGTTTTCCTAGTTGTCCGAATGGAATGACGAAAAAGCAATGACACCTGCATGTAAACTCTTAAAATCTAATAAAATCGACTTTACCATTCATGAATATGATCATGACCCAGAAGCAAAAAGTTTTGGTTTAGAAGCTGCGGAAAAACTAGGCTTAACGGTCGATGAAGTATTTAAAACATTGATGGTTACGGACGATAAAAATTACTTTGTTGCCGTATTGCCAGTGGAATATCAGCTGAATTTGAAAAAAGTGGCCACAGCATTTGGCTGTAAAAAACTCAAAATGGCCGATCCAAAAGATGCAGAGCGTTTAACTGGTTATTTGGTTGGTGGTATTAGTCCAGTTGGACAGAAAAAACGCTTAAAAACTGTGATCGATGCTTCCGCACAGAACTTAGCTAAAATCTATGTCAGTGGTGGTAAGCGTGGTTTGGATATTGGTTTAAAACCCGAAGATTTAGCAAAAGTTTTGGGTGCAAACTTTGCTGATGTGATTGATGATTAAATGTGGTTTTTGACTACTTAAATTTAAGTGAATTTAGAGGGAATACCTTCCACTTCAAAATCTATAAAATAACAAAAGCCGCATAGAGCGGCTTTGTGGTTCGATGATGCATCAAGTGTACGGAAGAGATGCTTAGGAATATAATCACAACTCATCTTCTCTTTTAAGCGAAAATTTAGTTATCTCGGAACAGCCGAAAAATTTTGGTTGATGATAATTACAACTTTTACTATTAGATTTTCAGCTGCTGTCTGGGGTGTTGATTAAATGTTCGATACTTATTTTTCTGCATAATATTTCAGGTGCAAGTTTATTAATTATGCACAAAATCACGAGAGATAACTTTATTTTAATTCAACATAACTTTCAGTGTTTACAAGCTTTATTAAGTAGTTTTGTTTTGTATTTAAAGTGAGCCCATTCGCATCTTTTAAATTTGATGTATGCAGGGCAATTAGACATTTTTGCGTGCCACAATGGATAACTTTAGCTTTAGCTGGATATGTAATAGTTAGTTTTTTAGCTTCGAGCCAATCAGTAATGAGGGCATCGTCAATGATAATTTGATTATGTTTTGTGCTATTAAATTCATTTTCAGCTTCTTTACGGGCATCTTTACCAATACTAATAACATAAAAAGTAAATGTGAAAAATAAAATATAAAAACCAACTAAATATGCATAGTAAATTCCACCACTTTGAACAATTTTATCAATTTTTTCACTGTGTTCTATGACTTCAAAATTATGAAATTTCTCTGATGAATCAATGGCGTCTTTAGCTGCAGGTTTTATGATATTGAGCGTAAATTGCCCAAGAGAAATCCAAAATAAGCCTACAATTGATAAAGGTTTTTGTATTTTGCTATTAATGGTATAGATAAAAATAGTTAGTAAAATTTGCCACAATTTTACTAAGATCCTTTTAAAAATCAGGTTGAAAATAAAGAGAAGGATAAATGTAATAAAGACAAATATAAATTTTATCATCACTTCATATAAATTATTTTGGTAGACAGTATGTACCAAAGCAGCGAGTAAAAGTATTAAGAAGCCTACTACTAGCCCTGACATACCGTTTACCCATCCATACATTAGATAGTCTTGAATAGATATGCCAAGTGAAACTTGATTAAATCCGTAGTAGCTGATTAAACCATCGTAGTAAAAGTAACCGCAAACAAATAAGTAAATAGTAAATATTGTTGTAAAGAGGGCTATATCAAAACTGAAGTTAAATTTCATATGTAATGTTTCTTGGATCCGCTTATATGCTTTTTTAAGTGCTTAGGTGAATAGTATTAAAGCAAAGTTAGAAGTGCAAATTGAGAATTAGACCTAGATCAGGGTATCTAAGATGTTTCTGTAATAGTGGACGAAATTGTCTTAATTCAGTTAGTACAAAATGCTCGCCAAATGTGGGTTTATTTTTAGCTTTGAATAACGAAAATGTATGTAGTCGCAGAAGTAGAATTTAGTAAAACTTCATGTTTAGAGGTTGATTCACTAATAGCACTTAAAGGTGTTTAATTATAAAAATACTTATAAAAAAATAGGTATTTAAAATCCGACTAAAACAGTTGTATTTTAATTTAAAAGCTGTAATTTGAAAGAGCGATCTAATAAAGAGACAACAAAATGCCTTATTCAAATACTAAAGCGATTATTGAGCAAATCTATAATTTTGTATTAGAAAAACATGGTTTAGCATCTAAAAGTCGATTTATGCAGTTATCGATTTTCTTTAAAGAATTACATGAAGGGGATGAGTCAAAATTTACCGCAGATAGGTCTTTTTATTACAAAGGAATATTTAACAACAGAGAAAAAAGTGTATTTGCGAATGCTGCGCCAGACTTTTTTGATAAGCACAAGTTTTTGGATTGGGTTGTTAAATCAATTGATTGATTTCAACCCAATCGTTGGAGTACATAATTCATGCTGTATAACCAGTCTGAATAGAAGATATGGATCAGAAATCAGTAGGTGTTTGTTATGAAATACATGCTTATAGTCAATAAAGATGCATGATCAGTATGATGCCAGTAAAGTCTTCAATGATTAAAATTTAACTGCACATTTCGTTCTTTGATTTAAATAAAAGCTTGGTTCAAAGCAGAATATAAAAACCCATGTAAAAGACATGGGTTTTTAGTTTAAGTTGCACAATGTGATAATATGGCTAAAAAATAAGCAACATGATTTATTTGTTCTATGCTAAATGAGAAAATTATCATTTAGTTCCATATCAAAAAATTGTATAAATAAAAACAGAAAAGTTCATATCAAAAAAATTAATTTTTAAATACATAGAGATAAGACCAAATTTGCAATCCTGTAGCAAATCTTCACATAAATGCAATTATTAACAATAATGATTATCATTAACATAGTTTCACGCTGGCCAGCGTACTAAGCATGACTTGCACAGTTAAAGAAACATAATTACATGACAAAGCTTGGAAAAGCTTAAAAATAGAGGATATGGTCAGATGAAAGAGCTTGCTAATCGCTTGGCGATGCAGCATCTTGTCAATGCATACTCACAAGAAACCGGTAAAGGTATTTTGCTGGAAAAGTATCAACAGAATTCATCACAATTGACGTTTAGCCAAGGCTTGACGTTGTTATGCATCCCTTTAGATTGCATTCAATCACAGTTATTTGTACCACTATCTTATGTCAGCCTTGTTGGTAGACATCGTCTTGCAGATCTCCCACACGTCTTTAACAAGGGACAGAAACAGTCATTTAGTATCACCGCGATCGCGAGTTTATTACTTGAACAGCTCGTACAAGAGTCAGGTCATACACTGGATGCTTCATCATTATTGGAGCGTTGGATCGAAAGTCGTGAAGCGCTTATTCAATTTTTGACACTACGTGAACATGATTTTGAGGCTTTGGTCCAAGCGGAACAAAGTTTCATTGAATCGGAACAAGCTTTAATTTTAGGGCACAGCATGCATCCTGCACCGAAAAGTCGGGTTGGTTTTGTGCATGAAGATTGGGAAAGGTATTCGCCAGAAGCCAAAGGTCTAAGCCAACTGCATTATTGGTTGGTAGCTCCAGAATATATTCAAGAAGGTTCAGCTTTAGATCAATCTATATCAGCGCAATTGAAAAGTGAATTGCAATGGCATTTATCAGAAACAGATCAAGCACTACTGAATGCTTATTCGCATTATAAGTTATTGCCTTTGCATCCTTGGCAAGCACGTTATTTACAGTCAAAAGCATGGTTTAAAAGTTTAAAAACCAAATTAAAAATTATCGATTTTGGCGAGAAAGGTTGGGTATTTTCCCCAACAACTTCGGTACGTACACTAGCAAGTTTTGCAGCACCGTGGATGTTGAAACCATCGCTATCGGTAATGATCACCAATTCAATCCGAGTCAATCTTGCCAAAGAATGCCACCGTGGTGAAATGACCCATCGACTTTGGCATTCAAGTCTTGGTGAACGTATTTTAAAACAATGCCCAACGCTCAAAGCGGTGAATGATCCTGCTTGGATGGCATTGAGCATAGATGATGAAATCGTCGATGAAACTATTTGCATCTTCCGTGATCAGCCTTTCAGGGAAAAGCAGCAGGTGAGCTGTATTTCGTCATTGTGCCAAGATCATCCTGCACAGCCTAAAAACCGTTTTAATGCCTTATTTGAACAAATCGCAAAACAACAACCTGAACTTGATCAAAGCGCCATTGCGATCAATTGGTTTAAACAATTCTTAGCTATCAGTCTAAAACCATTGATGTATTTGTATCACCAATACGGAATGGCCTTTGAATCACATCAGCAAAATGTCTTACTTGAGCTGGAACATGCAATGCCTAAATATCTATGGCTGCGTGACAATCAAGGCTTTTACTATATTGAAGAACTTGCAGGTGAAATCTTAAGCGCGTTTCCAGAGTTGCAAGAAAAAGCGCATGCCGTGGGTTCAAAAGCCTTTGTCGATGAGCGCTTTAGCTATTATTTCTTTGGCAATACTTTATTTGGAATCATCAATGCAATTGGTGCAACTGGATATGTTACAGAGCAAGTGTTGATATCGATATTGCAAAATGAACTGTTGGACTTACATCAGGTTTATCCAGAGAGTTCATTGATTCATTCATTATTGTATCAGCCAACCTTGCCGTATAAGGGCAATCTGTTGACGCGCTTGTATGAGCTGGATGAATTAATTGCCCCAGTCGATCAGCAATCGGTTTATGTACAGTTGCCAAATCCTTTATGTGTGGAACAGAAGGATGTGCAATATGCTTGATTTTATTGGGATAGGCTTAGGGCCATTTAACCTTAGTTTGGCGAGTTTGCTACATAAGCAAAATCATTTGCAGTATCAATTTTTTGAAAAGAAACCACAGTTCGACTGGCATGCGGGTATGCAATTGCCCAATACAGTACTGCAAGTGCCGTTTATGGCCGATCTGGTTTCCATGGTCGATCCAACCAGTCCTTTTAGTTTTTTAAATTACTTAAAGGCGCAGCAGCGTTTATACAAATTCTATTTTTTAGAACAAGCTCAGATTCCTAGACGTGAATATAACCATTATTGTCAATGGGTTGCAGACCAACTAGAGCATATTCAATATCAATCAACCGTAAAAGCCATTTATGCCCAAGAGCAAGGCTTTGAAGTCATGGTTGAACAAGATGGACGTTTTAGACGTTATCAATGCCGAAATTTGGTCATTGGTTCGGGGAATGTTCCGCATTTACCACAGTGTCTAAAAGACATTCAACAGCAATATCCAGAGCGTTGCTTACATTCTGCAAATTATTGCAATGCAGCGTTAAATCACATGAAAGGGAATGTGGTTGTACTGGGATCAGGCCAGTCTTCGGCCGAAGTCTTTATGGATCTGTTTGATCGTCAATATTTGCAGGATCAGACGACAACAGCGCAGTTTAAATTGCATTGGCTGACCCGTTCTAATGGTTTTTTCCCGATGGAATATGCGCCGCTGGGTTTAGAGCATTTTAGTCCGGATTATACTACGCACTTTTATCAACTAAGTCCTGAAAATAAAGCCGAACAACTGAAACAACAAGGTTTGTTATATAAGGGCATCAGTGCAAAAACCATCCGTGATATTTACCAAAAACTATATCACCGGAGTATTGGTCAAAATATTCAACAGACGCATTTACATGCTCAGGTGGGTTTGGTCGATGCCGAGCCTCATGGTGCGGGCATCCGTTTGCAGTTTCAGCATAAAGTCACGGCAGAACAATTCTATCTAGATGCGGACTTTGTCGTGGCTTCAACGGGATATCACAGTCCAGAGTGGCAATATCTCAAATATCTAAAACCACTGATTCAATGTGATGAATTCGGTCGCTGGAAAATCAGTCAGGACTACCGCGTACAGCATGACGCTGTTGGGGAGATCTTTGTTCAAAATCAGGAAATGCACAGTCACGGTGTCGGGACTCCTGATTTAGGGTTGGGTGCTCACCGTGCAGCGATCATTGCCAATCAATTATTGGGTTTTGACTTATACGATTTAGGTGATCAAGCGCAAAGTTTCCAACATTTTTCACCCAGTGAAAATGCTGAAATGCACAGTATGGGCATTGTAAAGAAATCAGCGCCAACCAATATCCAAAGACCATTTTCCGTAAAAAAAACCATTGCCAACTATGCAATGAACCGCAATACAACAATGCCGAATAAGCAAGAACAGAATGCGGTTAAACTCGAGAAATTATAATGACATTTGCAAAATTACAGATAAATCAAACGCAGTGGCGCCGTGCAGGGCAAAGACTGATTGAAATGGCGATTGCTGAATTTTTATATGAAGAAATTATTCAAATTCAGCCAGTGGAAAATAACACTTGGCAACTCAATCTGGATGATAAAACGTATCAATTTGAAGCGACTCAGTTTCTGCTTGGGCATTGGCGTATAGTTGAAGGGAGTGTTCGAGATTTAGGTGATTCGACAGCACAGCCCGCATGGAATCTACATGAATTTATTCGTGCCTTTTCAAATCAAGCTGAAGTGAAACCTTTTACCAAGGCCTATTTGATTAAAGAAATGAACAATACATGGTTGGCTGAAGCACATGTTTTTGATGAGCAAAGATTGCTGAGTCAGGCTGTGCTGTCAGCGCCACACTATCAAATTGAAGGCATGTTACGTGGACACCCATGGCTCATTATGAGTAAGGGGCGTATGGGCTTTGGCTATGATGATTATTTAAGCTCAGCACCAGAGATTTCTCCAACGGTCAAAGTTCTGTGGTTAGCTGTTCATCGTGATTTAGCTGAGTTTCGTTCGACCGAGGCTTGGTATGCGAAAAGCTTATATCGCCATGAATTGAATTCTGCGCAATTACACGATTTTCAACAGCAATTGGCGGACAACGCCTTAAATGCTGCTGAGTATTTCTTTATTCCTGTACATGCATGGCAATGGCATCAGTGGTTAATCCCGACCTATGCCAATGAAATCGTCGATCAGCGCATTGTAGAGCTGGACATTGGACAAGATGACTATGCGCCAATGCAATCAATTCGTACTTTATGCAATACCAGTCATCCTGAACGTCATTATGTAAAGTTACCTGTCAGTATCTTTAATACGGCGGTATATCGAGGTTTGCCTTCAAAACGAAATTTAGCTGCACCTGCGGTGACCGCTTGGCTGAAGGACATTCAACATCATGATGTAGACCTGCAAAAAACACAGGTAGCATTTTTGGGTGAAGTTGCAAGTTTAACTTTGCAACAGCCATGTTTTGATCAGATAGACGGTGCGCCTTACCAATTTAAAGAATTGTTTGGTTGTTTATGGCGTGAAAGTGTCGAGCCATGTATTGGTGAACACCAGTTAGCACTTTCCCAAGCAGCATTGTTGCATCGAGACATAAATGGTCGGTCTATTTTATCCGTGTTGATTGAGGCTTCAGGTTTGACCCCTTTGCAATGGCTGAAACGTTTTGCTGAAGTTTGTGTAACACCGCTACTGATTTGTTTATACAAATATGGTTTGGCTTTTTCTCCCCACGGTGAAAACACCATGTTGATCCATGAAAATGGCTTACCGAAAAAAATGGTGCTGAAGGACTTTATTGATGATGTCAATTTAGTTGATGAAGATTTTCCTGAACTCGAAAATTTACCAACTGAAGGGCAAATTTTACTGCGCCATCCTGCTGAAGAACTTAGTCACTTTATCTTTACAGGTTTGTTCATGGTGCATTACCGCTATATCTCTAATGTCTTCCTTGAAGATTATCCACAGCATACAGAACTTGAGTTTTGGCAAACCATCTCCACCGTGATTGACGAATTTCATCAGGCACATCCTGAATTGGCAGATCGTATTGAAAAATTCAGTATGTTCCGTCCACGTTTCGAGAAAATTTGTCTGAACCGTGTTCGACTGTTTACTACCAGTTATAACGACGAAGCAGAACGACCAGTACCTGTATTTTTAGATCCTATTGCAAACCCTGTGAGTCCAAGCACTTTAAATCAGTGGGCGAAACAACAGCATACCGCCGAACAGAAAACGACAACTAATCGTATTGCGTCATAAACAGATTTTTGAGCTAAGAACAGAAAAGATTAAACAAATTTAAAGGACGACATCATGACAACGTTATCACGACAACTACCTGATTTTTATGAATACCATGAGAATGAGACGCAATACTACTTACGACAAATGCAATATCCAGAAGATATGGCTTTGGTTCATAAATGGATGCATGAACCGCATGTTATTCCACAGTGGCAGCTCAATAAGTCAGAAACTGAACTAAAAGTGTATTACGAAAAAATGCTGGCAGATGATCATCACCGAATTTTGATTGTGGGGGTAAATGGTGAAGATGTGGGCTACACAGAGATCTACGAAGGAAAACGGGATCGATTAGGTTTGTACTACGACGGTGATGAGCTTGATCTAGGTTGGCATTTGTTATTTGGTGAAAAGTCCGTTTTTGGTAAAGGCTATTTACGTCCCGTCATGCGTTTATTGAGTTTTTATATCTTTGAAAATGCTGCATCAGCCAAGATTGTGGGAGAGCCTGATCATAGTGTGAAGCCTTATGCCGTCGTAGTTGAAGACATGTGCTATGAAGCGCAGCGCCTAATCCCAATGCCTGAAAAGACCGCCATGTTGTATTACTGCTTTAGAGAAACATTTTATTCAAAATTTGGTCATTACTTAAACGACTCCAAGGCATTTCAGCATCAGCAACTAGCTAAGGCGGTGTCATGAGTTATCGCTGCACCCACATGCACATACTGGACATGCGCTTTTCAGCGCATGTTTCAGTGGAAGAGTTTGAACAATGGTTGACTCAAGTTGAGCGCTTTTTTCTGAAAAGTCAGCCCTTTGTTTTGGTTATGCAAACGGCTGAGGGAACGACTTTTCCTGAAGAATATCGGCAAATACAGGCCGTTTGGTACAAGAAGTTTAAACATCTCTTTTTTCAATATTGTTTGGGTCTGGTGCGTATTGCGCAAGATCCAGATGACTTCAAACGTTTAAATACACCCGCGCTGCATGCAGCGTGGCGTGTGCCTTATTACGTTTCATTAGAACAGTCTGATGCGCTGCAATGGGCAGTGCAGAGGTGGATATGCAACAACACTCAAGAAAATTAAATCATGCAATTTCACCATCTCAAATTTCAGTCCTGAGTTTGAGCGTCGTGATTATTTTGTACTTAGCACATGCATTGCCTTTGTATTTTTACAATGTGGCTTTGCCTGCCATTTTACGACATCAAGGGGTAGATTTACGCTGGATCGGCATGTTATCGCTGCTTTATATTCCATGGGCATTCAAGTTTTTTTGGGCGCCTTGGATCGATCAGCTCTATGTCAAAAAACTCGGTAAACGTAAAACATGGCTGTTGTTTACGCAAATCGCATTGGTACTGGGGGTACTGGTTTTAGCCTTTACGCAGTTTTCTTATGGGCTGACTTTATTTGTCATTGTTGGTTTATGGATTTCAACGTTTGCGGCAACGCAAGATATTGCGATTGATGGTTATACCGTAGAGAAATTTACCGAAGGCAATTACCGTCTGGGCAGTATGGCACAGAGCATTGGGGTGGCCGTCGGTAGCATGCTTGGTGGCGCTGCAACTTTATGGATTTACCAATATTGGGGTTGGCAGTCAGCGCTCACAACTTTAGCGCTGCTGACATTTTTAACCATGTTTGCTGTGTTTTTTATTCAAGAAGAACCACAAACTCAAATTGCCAAAGCCAAACCAAGCCTACGACAAGCGTTTAAACGACCTGCGATTCGTTGGGCCTTGCTGCTCATCGTTTGTTATCGCGTGGTGGAAGCACCCGCTATGGCAATGCTGAATCCCATGTTGATCGATCAAAAATGGTCACTGTCTCAGATCGGGGTGTTGATGTCTGTGGTCGGTGCCGGTGTCGGTCTGATTGCAGCTGTTAGTGCAGCTGTATTGCTGAAAAAAATCAAAGCGACGCAATTGTTGGTCTGGGCAGGATGGTTACGTACATTGCTATATGCCGTCATTGGGGCAGCCGTTGTATTGGAGTGGTTGAATCAATGGCATCTGCTTTTAGGTCTATTTGTCGTGTTGATGCTAGCCATTCGTTATATCGCCATGACATCACTCTATGCCTATTTCATGCAGACCAGTTCTAAAGAACAGACGGGTACCGATTTCACCATATTAGTGTGCTTTGAATTGCTCGTTTACTTCATTAGCGGTGCATTTTCAGGCTTTCTCGCAAAATCATTAGGCTATGGACATTTTTACTTGGTATTGGCAATTGGCTCAGTAATCAGCGTCTTAATTAGTCAGCGCATTGTTTTAAAAACACAAAATTTTAAAACTCAAACACTTCCGACTCAATCGGAACTCTAAGAAATGGAAAAGAATATGAAACGTTTAGCTCTACCGATGCAACTGACGTGTCTCAGCCTTGCAATTTGCACTCAGCTTTATGCACAAGACGTCACAACGGACACAGCACAAAATACTGCAGTTGAAACACAAACTGCAGTAGCTACTAAAATGGCACCGATTGTTGTGACGGCAACTCGTTCTGCGAAAAGCATTGCAGATATTGCGGGTACGGTGTACAGCATTCCTAAAGAAGAAATTGAAAAACAAGCCAATGCAGGTAAAAGCACAGCTGATATTGTTGGTTTATTGGTGCCATCACTGACTCCATCGAGTGGTACAACGTCTAACTATGGGATGACCATGCGTGGACGTGTGGTGCAATACATGATCGATGGTGTGCCGCAAACGGGATATCGTGATGGATCTCGACAACTGGCGAGTATTAGCCCGTCGATGATTGAACGAATTGAAGTGGTCTCTGGCGCAAGTAGTATTTATGGTTCAGGTGCGACAGGCGGTATTATCAATATCATCACCAAACGAGGTGGATCTGAACCGCTGAGTTTTGAAACGAAAGTCGGTGTTACTTCTGGTAATAACTTTAAGTCTGATGCTCTGGCTTATGAAGCTGCACAAACCATGAACTTTAATCAAGGCAATTTACGCGGAACTTTAGGTGCAAGCTATACCAAACGTGGTGAAATACAAGATAGTCATGGCAACCGTATTGGACCTGAAATTGCACAAACAGACCGTCAAGATACCGACACTTTAGATCTAAATGGTCGTGTCAGTTGGAAAATTGCCGATGGTCAAACGCTGAGTTTTGGCGCGCAATATTATAATGATGAGCAAGATAGTGACTATGGTCCAAATTTAAATGCGCTGCGCTCACAGCCCGTGGGTGGCAAGCTGCCGTTGTCATTAAATGCGGTAAAAGGCTTACAACTTGCTGAACAACCACAAACTGAACGTTATAGCGTCAACGCACAATATGAAAATCAAGATATTTTAGGCCACCGTCTAAACGCTGAAACCTATTATCGAAATGAAAAAGCACGGTGGTTCCCATCTGCACGTCAAATGGCACCTGAACTCTTCTTGGTGTATCAGTCAGAAACCGATATCGATGTTTTAGGCGCGCGTGTTGCTCTACAAAAAGATCTTAACTTAAATGGTCGTGAACTGGGTTTAACCTATGGTGTGGACTATGAAAATGAAAAAGATCAACAAAATATCCAAATGTATGACAGCGCAACGTTTATTCAAAGTAATGGTTTGAGTTATCAGCCGTTTAACTACTATGCCTTTGGCCCAGATGTTGAAACAGAAAAACTTGGCGTATTTGCCCAAGCGCAATATGAATTAACCGACCGACTTGGCTTACAAGCAGGCATTCGCCATGAACGTGTAGAAAGCGATGTCGATTCATCTGTGCCTTATATGGAAGCAATTACTGCAGATTTAACCCCAGGTTATGTGGCGAAAACACTGAATGGCGGCAAAGTAAAACATGATGCAACGCTGTTTAATGTTGGCGCGGTGTATCACTTAACAGATGCACAGCAAGTGTTTGCTAATTTCTCACAAGGTTCAAACTTGCCCGATGTGCAACGTATGCTGCGCGATGTGCCGGCAAATTCTGTGATTAATAGCCAAACCATTGACCCGATTAAAGTCAATAACTATGAACTCGGTTGGCGTGTACAAAATGCCGGTGGTTTAAATGCAGGAGTCACGGCTTTTTATAATGACTCAGATAAAAGCCTGAAATTTGGTGCGCCGAATTACACCATTGATGTTATTGATACCGATGAACGTATCTATGGTGTCGAAGCCAATGCCAGTTATGAAGTTCAACCAAATTGGACGGTTGGGGGCACAGTTGCATATACCACGGGCCAATTTAAAAATACCCAAGGTGACTGGCAAGAATTGGATGCCATTCGTGTAGCACCTTTAAAAGGTACAGCATTTTCAGAGTGGCAATTTGATAATGACATGAGCCTACGTGTTCAAGCTTTAGCGATTGGCGGTACAGACAAAGCCCAAAAAGACGCTGTGAAATATGGATCTGCTCCAGCAGCGTCAATTAAAGGCTTTGCAACGATGGACGTGATTGCCAATGCAAAAGTAGGACCGGGTAATGTGGGCTTTGGTGTCTACAACGTGTGGAATACGGATTATAAGTCGGTATACAGTCAGTCGGTTGAAACTGTCTATGGCCCAATTTCTAGCCTAGCGGCTCAAGGTCGCACCTACGGTTTAAGTTATACGGTGAAATACTGATTTAAAGCCTGAATCAGGTTTAAAGCACGGTATCGTGACTTACAAAATAGAGGTGGCTTAAGTCACCTCTATTGTTTATAACGTAGCCATTAAAAATGGATAACAAAAATAATGGATCGAAATAATAAACTGTTTATTGCTGCCAGTCTTGCCAATGGTGCAAGTTTCTCGATGATATTGCCGCTGTTGGCGCCATTGGTTCGTGAGTTAAAATTTTCTGAACTACAAGGCGGTGCGATGGTTTCCGTCGGTGCGCTGCTGATGGCTGTTGGTGCCATTTACATTTCAAAAAATCAATCCAAGTTTTCGATTTATCAGTTGTTGAGTATCGGTTTTGTGGGCATGGCAGTGACATGGGGGCTATTTACAGCCCTGTTGATGTATGGCCTTACTGTTCATATAGGGATGTTGCTGCTGTTTAGTTTATTGATGTTGTCACGCGCAGCGACTGGGGTATTTATGGCGATGCCACAGATTGCCTTGCAAACTTATGTGATGACCCGTTTTAGCAATGAGCAGCAGCGTTCACAAGCAATGTCAAAATTCGGTGCATTAAATAGTGCAGGCGTGATCATTGGTCCATTTCTAACCACCTTGCTGCTGGGCTTTGGTGGAATCATGACGCCGCTTTGGGCAGCAATCATTATTTTAGCGTTGATTTCTGTGGTCTTGGTGTTCAGCTTTGACCGACATACCGAACAGCATAGCGTTGAAAAGCTAGTGACAGAAAAGCATGAGGCAGCATCTACGGATTTGAGCATTCAGCAATGCTATCCATGGTTAATGTTGGGATTTAGTCTCTATCTTGCCATCGTGACCGTAAATTTAACGGCCGGGTTTTATATTCAAGACCGCTTTAATATGACTGCTGCAGAAGGCGCAGTGCATTTTGCAGAATGTTCTCTTGTCGTCGGTATTGCTTTGGTGATTATGCAAACGCTGATTTCTAAGTATTTAAATTGGTCCGTATATCGCTTACTGTGGGTTGGGCTGTTTAGCATGGCAGTAGCCTTGCTGATTTCGGTTTTCACCAATGAATTACGGATATTTCAAGCCACGTACCTGTTATATGGTATATCGGTAGCATGTTTAATCCCTGCATTTACAACGGGTGCAGCGCAAACGGCGCCCAGTGCGTTACAGACTAAGGTGGCAAGTTGGTGTACAGCCACTCAGGCTTTGAGTTTTGTTGTCGGGCCACTGATTAGTACGGGTTTATACCAGTGGCACAAAGAATTTCCGTATTATTTTTTATTTTTAGTGATGCTTGGTTTAATCGTATTCTTTTTATTTCAAACCAAAACTCAAACCGTGAAGCGAGTAACTGAGTGAAATATGCAGAGACTTGTATACTTACTTCAATAGGTCGGTGTGAAGATAGGCCTATCCTGACAACAGTGGGTTTTGATTACATGATGTTACTTGATCAGCGATTGATTTTACAAAATAGATTTTAAAAGCAAGCTTTTTGATTAAAAAATAACCACAATTGTTTCATTAATTCTCAAAGTACTGAATCAATAGTTTTCTCCGTTATTCTTTTCACATAAAAAATAACGGAGGTTAAATGCTTAAATTTAATAATGATTTGGTTCTGGGCGCCATTTTTGATATGGATGGAACAATGTTTGATACTGAACGTTTACGGTTTCAAACATTGAAACAGGCATCTCTTGAATTGACCGGTGTTGAGTTTTCCGAATCATATCTGATGAATTGTTTGGGGCTAAGTGCACAAAGCGCGCATCGATTGGCCCAAGCCGAATATGATGAAAACATTCCATACGCAGATATTCGCAAACGCGCAGATGAATTAGAGCTGGAGCATGTTCGTCAGTTTGGTGTACCGATCAAAAAAGGCTTGGTTCAAGTATTAGAACGCTTACGCAAGTCAGGACTGAGGATGGCCGTGGCAACATCGAGTCGCCGTGCAATCGCAGAAGAATATCTCATCAATGCCAATGTGTATAAGTTCTTTGATGTCTTAGTTTGTGGCGATGAAGTTGAAAATGGTAAGCCGCATCCAGAAATATTTATACGTGCTGCCGCAAAGCTGAATTTAAGTCCTGCTGATTGTTTGATGTTTGAAGATTCTGAAAATGGTGTGACTTCAGCCTTTGACGCTGGCGGTATTACCGTACTGTTTAAAGATATTAAATCACCCAATGAAAACATGCTGTCCAAAGCCAAATATTATTATGAATGTATGTATGACTGCTTGACGGAACTTGACCCGTTCACCGCGCATTTAGAGATGCCACTTGTGCAAGAGGCTTTTCCACAAACACTCAATCAACTCACAGTCGGTATTCATGGTTTTGGGGCGATTGGTGGTGGCTATTTAGCTCAAATTTTGTCGCATTGGGATGGTTATACTCGCCCGAAAAAAATCTATGCATCGACTCGTAACCCTTTATATCGTTCTGCGGTCAATGCATTTGGTACCTATAGTATTCGCTATGGTCAATTGTCTTATGACGAACGTATTGAAAACATGGCAGTCATTGATGCTGAAAATATTCAGCAGATGCAAGAGATGTACACAGAGTCGAGTTTGGTTGCCATCTGTTTGCCTGAAAAAGCGATTGCGGAAGAAGCCAATACCATTGCACAAGGCCTGTATGCACGACATATTGCACATGATGAAAAAGCCATAGAACCTATAACGATACTCATCATTTTGAACAAAGTCGGGGCAAAACAATTATTAATGACACATTTAAAACAGGCTTTAACTGAGCTTGCAGGAGCTGTCGTTGCAGAGAAAATCATGCAACAACACTATTTTTGCG
The DNA here is from genome assembly GCF_013418345.1 of Acinetobacter sp. YH12144. Lineage (NCBI taxonomy): Bacteria > Pseudomonadati > Pseudomonadota > Gammaproteobacteria > Moraxellales > Moraxellaceae > Acinetobacter > Acinetobacter sp. YH12144. The sequence goes on from NZ_VPCD01000010.1 coordinate 44,756, forward strand.
ACACCGTGGTCAACCGCATGGTATCTAAGTTAAGTGACCAAAACTTATATCGTCAGCTCCGTATAAAATATAATATTTTCAAACAATTTCAATTGGATGAAGTCGAAGCAGATGCTCAATTAGACTTAGAAGATGCGACGAAATTAAATCCAGATCAGGAACGTCAGGCTACTTTATATGTTGAGGATATGCGCCGCAATTTCCACCCAAGTCATATATTGCAAAGCATGGATTTAATTTTATTCAATGCTGAGTCTGACATGCCGATCTATGTAGAAAATAACAGTCCTTTGTTAGAAAAAATGCGTCAAATGATTTTGGTCGATCATATTGAAGATATTCAGCTAATCAAAAATCGCTTATGGAATGGCGTACATGCCATGTTGGCTTGGCAATCTGCACTGTTCAATCATCAAACCATAGGTGTGGCACTTGCAGATCATCGTGTTGATCAATTTATGCATGAACTCATTGACGAGGTGCAGGCTGGTTTAGCACGATGCTTACCTAATCGTGCTTTTGATTTAACACGACTGGCAGAAAGCTTTATAAACTCTTGTGAACATGCGTATAAAGATCCATGTGCGCGTGTGGCACGAGATCCTTTACGTAAACTTGCAATTAATGAACGAGTGTTGGGATCGTTGGCGACCAATCTGAAATATGGACTGGAGACAACACATCTACAGCAAGGGATTGTCTATGGTTTAGTGTACGCCCTAAGTGTAAATCAATGTTCGATGGAACAGGTTATCAACTTTATCCAGTTGCAATTTTCAGAACTGAAAAAGACCAACGAGCTTGAACAACTGGAACGTATTGAACAGATTGAGGCCAATGTAATGATACAGTTGCAGCATTTTTCTGATCAGTCCACAGAGCAGTTTACATCTTGGAAAAACCATGCTGTAACGCAAGATCAGAAAGATACTGCGAAATTTGCCTAAAATATAATGCTTATCTGTGCGCAATGTATATTGAATCAAAATGCTGAGTATGACTCGGCATTTTTTTCTTACAAAGAAGCTTTAGATGAATGAATTTCAGCTTTAAATGAATATTACTAAATCAAAATTGGGCAAAGTCTGTTTTGATTCATGCTTTAATAAAGCAGATTAAATTTAAAGTGATTTATCTGTGTTTTTAAAACCCTCAATGCAAGTCGTACCGACGCTCAATCAGGATTATCCCGATTGGCATCAAGGTCGTCAGCACTATGCTTTGTGGTATCTAGAAATACAGGATCCTGAATTATTGGCATATCTCACAGCACTTCGAGCGCAGTTTTCAGATATTTTATACACGCCGAATACGCGCCAATTTCATATCACCGTGTTTATTTGTGGTTTTTTTGAAGAGTTAAATAAAACCCAATTAATCGATCATTCTGAACAACGATGGAATGATAATTTCTCAGCAGATGAGTTGGCACTGCATCAACAACAACTTCGACAGTTATCGCTATCTAATATTCGGCTACGTACAGGTCAGATCCATAGCTTTCAAAGCGCACTGTTTATTGAAATTTTGGATTTAGATCGTAAGTTTGATCATCTACGTCAAGCTTTCAATGTAAGCTCGAATGAAATTGCACCGATCGAATATTGTCCGCATATTACATTGGGCTTGTATAAACAGGCATGGAATAGCGATGATATTTTTGAAAGAATCCAACAAGTTGAACAGCACAGCTTTGATTTTGAAAGCAAGCAACTGACTTTTGGTCATTATCAGGCTCAAGTATTACAAGGGGCATTGAGTGCTTATTATCAACATCAGTTCAGACAAAATATAGAGATGGCACAATCATGATTCATTTCATTTTGGGTGGGGCACGTTCAGGTAAGAGCCGACTTGCAGAACAAAAAGCTAAAGCGAGTGCTCAAGCCGTCATCTATGTCGCTACGGCACAAGCATATGATGAGGAAATGCAGGAGCGAATTCAGCATCATCAAGCTGACCGTCCTGAGCATTGGGGGCTGATTGAAGAGCCTCTATATTTAGCCGACCGCTTAATTGAAATAGACCAAGCTCATCAAACCATTCTTATCGATTGTTTAACGCTGTGGATGAGTAATTTATTGCTGCATGAACAAGCAGATTTTCAACAGCAACAATGCCAAAAATTACTTACAGTGCTGCCAATATTAAAGTCAGACATTATTTTAGTCAGTAACGAAACTGGACTGGGCGTTGTTCCCATGGGACAAATCAGTCGAAAATTCGTCGATGAATCTGGGCGCTTACATCAACAAATTGGTCAAATCGCTGACCATGTGGTGTTTTGTGTTGCAGGTTTTCCAATGATCTTAAAAGGAGATAAAGCATGAACTGGTGGCAAGAACCCTGTCAAAATCCGAGTATCGAAGCTAAGCAACAGGCGGTAAATCACCAGTTACAGCTAACTAAACCTACGGGCTCGCTTTCAGAACTTGAAAATGTAGCGGTGCAACTTGCATCATTACAAAACACGGATCAGCCTAATATCGATTTCCCATGGATCACCATCTTTGCAGGTGATCATGGCGTGATGGAAGAAAATATTTCGGCCTACCCACAAGCTGTCACACGCCAAATGCTACAAAACTTCACGACCGGTGGTGCATGTATTAGTGTCATTGCACGTGAGTATCAAGCCAAACTACAAGTGATTGACTGTGGTTCGGTAGGCGAAGCTTATGAATATGCAGGGGTAGAGCGCTACTGTATTGCAGCGGGTACAGCAAATTTTGCTAAAACTGTTGCGATGAGCGAATCACAATGTATTGAAGCGATGAATCTTGGCCGTAAAAGTGTTGAAGATGCTATCGCTGCACGTGCGTCTATTTATGTCGCAGGGGAAATGGGCATTGGCAATACTTGTTCTGCTTCTGCTGTTGCATGTTTTTTATTTAATGAGCCGGCCGAAAAACTGACAGGTGTTGGTACAGGTATTCGTGCTGAACAATTGGCACATAAGAAACAAGTGATTGATCAAGCTTTAGCCTTACATCAGGACTATGTTGGCCAAGATGTCTTTAAAGCCCTATGTGCCGTAGGTGGTTTGGAAATCGCCGCGATGGTTGGAGCATACATTCGCTGTGCGCAATTGGGTCTGGCAATGGTCGTTGATGGATTTATTAGTACGGTTTCTGCCTTGGTCGCTGTTCGTTTAAATCCTGCTGTACGTGAATGGATGCTTTTTGGTCATCAATCGGCTGAATATGGGCACCAGCGTTTACTTCAAGCCCTTGAAGCTGAACCACTCTTAAAGTTGAATTTACGTTTAGGTGAAGGCAGCGGTGCCGGTGCGGCCTTGGGTTTAATTCGTTTGGCATGTCGTTTACATAACAACATGGCGACTTTTGCACAAGCTGCTGTGATTGGTGAAAAAGTTTAAATGGAACATTTCCGTTTAGATATATTGCGTCATGGTGAGACTGAACTGAGCCATACCTTACGTGGCTCTACAGATGATGCTTTGACGCAAAAAGGTTGGCAGCAGATGCAGCAGACCATAGATGATGTATTGAACGTCATTCATACACACGGTTTAGCGAGCTGGGATGTCATCATTACTTCTGACTTACAGCGCTGCCGTTTATTTGCTTTAGATTTGTCTCAACAACTTAAACGTCCAATGTTTGAAAATGCGAAGTTTCAAGAAATGCATTTTGGCGACTGGGAAGCGGTATCAACCAAGCATATCTATGAAAACACTCCAGAGTTACTCGCACAGTTTTGGCAAAGTCCCAGCACATTTACGCCACCGAATGCAGAAAGTCTTCAGCAATTTCAACAAAGGATCTTAAGCGGTCTAGATGAGCTAGTCTTGCAGGCTCAACAGCATCATTGGCAACGCGTTTTATTGGTTTCCCATGGTGGTGTGATTAAATTATTAAAATGTATGGCACAGCAAGGTCACTTAGATGATTTATTAAAAATGACGGCTGAATTGGGACAATTAAATTCATTTCTTGTTCAAAATCGCGCAAATATCCGTCTTTTGGAGCAAAGTGAATGACACCTTTTTGGATTGCTCTACAGTTTCTCACGACTTTTCCGATTCAACTTAAAGCGATGCCATCGAAACAGCAAAATGGACAGTCTTTACTGTTTTATCCAGTGGTGGGATTGCTGATCGGTGGCATTCTTGCCTTGCTTGCTTTTACATTTCACAGCCTGCCAATCATCTTACTCAGTAGCATTTTGCTTGTGGTTTGGATTTGGCTCACAGGTGGGTTACATCTAGATGGTTTAGCCGATACGGCAGATGCATGGGTCGGTGGCTTTGGTGATGCCGAACGTACACTTAAAATCATGAAAGACCCTGCATGTGGGCCGATTGGTGTGTTGAGCCTCGTCGTGATTTGCTTACTCAAATGGTCGGCGCTTTATGTTTTGCTACAACAGCAAATGTATTTGGCATTAATTGTATTTCCAGTATTAGGTCGTTTAGCCCCTTTATTTTTGTTTTTAACAACTCAGTATGTTCGTGAAAAAGGCTTGGGCTCATCGATAGCAGCAACTATTCCACGAAAGTCGGCATACCTGGTCTTTATACTCTGCCTAAGTGCATGTTTGTATTTTAGCTGGACTGGAGTGGTGAGTATATTCGCGTTTATTTGTACTTTACTGTATTTGCGATGGAAATTTATTCAGCGTATAGGTGGCGTAACGGGAGATACAATTGGTGCAGCGATTGAAATTACAGAAGTGTCGAGTCTCTTAGCGTTTGTCATAGCACTACATTATGTAATTGCTTAGTTTTTACAGTGAAATGACTTAACTCCTGATTTAAAAAAAGCCCAGCTATTGCACTGGGCTTTTTATTTTATCCCAACAGATAAATGACTAAATGAATAAGTGATGGCCCAAGCAATACCATAAAGACCCCAGCTAGTACCATGCTCAAGCAGGCTGCAACACCTTCTTCTTTATGACGTGATAACGCCTTACTTGTACCAAATCCATGTGCAGCATTGCCAAGAGCCGCACCTTGCGCAAAGCGTGAATGCAATTTAAGCCCAGCCAAAACTAGGTCAGCCAAAGCCACGCCGGCAATCCCAGTAATCATGGTAAATAGAATCACCAATTCGACTGACCCCCCAATATTCGAGGTAAGTTCCATGGCAAAGGGGGTAGAAATGGAACGTGCCATTAAGCTATAAGACGTTTCTTGGTCAAACTGAAACAACTGTGCCAAATAAAAAGCACTGATAATTCCTGCTAACATGCCAATCACGATGCCCAAACTAATACTCAGCGCATGCTGACGGATAATTTGCCGATATTCATAGATGGGAATAGCAAAGGCCACAGTTGCCGGGCCGAGCATCCATACAATCCATTGGCTTTCTTGCATATAGGTGTCATATGAAATATGAAAGCAAAGCATGAGTATAATCAGCACAAACGGGACGAATAGTGCAGGGGAAAGAACCATATACGGTAACTTACGATGTAGCTTTTTCGCCAAAATATAACCGACAAGGGTCAGGACGAAAAACAATACAGAGATGCTGTTCAACCCAAAATCGTTCATAAGGTTTTTCCTGCTGTGTTGACATCATGATCTGTCGCAGTTTGGTGTTTCGCTTTAAGTTTTGCCTCGAGTTTAAAGCCCCAATAAACCGTAAATGCTGTAAACACCATGACACAGACGGTACCCAGTACCACGGCTAAAATTAACTGCCAGCCAGAGCTGAGTAATAAATCTTGATATTTAATTAATCCAACTACACAGGGGATAAAGAATAGAACCAGTTCAGCCAAAATAAAATCTGAGCCTTGTTTGATCCACTGCATTTTAAATAAACCACTCAACAATGCGGCTAAAAGGAGCAATAAACCAATCACGCCAGCAGAGATCGGCAAGTTAAACCAAGATTGAATGCAAGAGCCAATCCACCAGATCAATATCAATAAACTTAGCTGCGCTAAAGTTTTAAGAAACTGGGTAAATTTGGAAGTAGATTGTGGAAACGTATCCATGAGACGACAGTAGAATAGGAGATGACGCTATTTTAAAAGTGCATACCCTGTATAATTATGAATAATTAATTATTAATTATGCTTAAATGGAATAATAATGGACATTAAAAGCCTAAAAGTCTTTGTGACCATCGTACAAAAACAGAGTTTTAGTCATGCAGCAGAAGCGCTTTTTGTCACTCAGCCGACCATTAGTAAATTAATTCGTCAGTTAGAAGACGAGATCGGCGTGCCTTTATTTCATAAAGGAGAAGCAGGTCGAAAAAGGGAAGCACAGCTCACCTATATGGGAGAGCAGATTTATCAGCATGCCTTAGTGATATTGAATGAACAACAACGGATGCTTGATACCGTTACCCAAGTTCGTGCCTTAAAACAAGGTAAATTGACCCTAGGTTTACCGCCATTGGCATCAGTGTTGTTCAGTCAGTTAATCGCGCTGTTTCATAAAAAATACCCCAATATTGAACTGAGCTTTTTTGAGGTTGGGGCGACAGGTATAGAAAGTGCCATTTTAAAAAAACAGGTCGACGTCGGGATTATTTTGGGTCACTTGAAACCGGTGCTGAGTGGTATTCCAGTGATGGAGTCACCTTTGTGTCTATTGTCCAAAAAAAACTCACAGTGGCGTAAGCGAAAAACCGTTTCGTTGATTGAATTAAAAGAAGAATCCTTTTTATTGTATGACGATACCTTCACACTCAATGACATCATTATACAGGCGGCAAATTACGTCGGATTTGAGCCCAATGTAGTGTGTAAAAGTAGCCAGTGGGACTTCATCGCCAAAATGGTAGATTCAAATGTCGGGATTGCACTCCTGCCTAAAATTTATTGTGAACAACTTGATGCGGCAAAATACCATATGGCTGAATTAGAAAATCCAAACCTAGACTGGAAACTCAGTATGGCCTGGAATACCACTGTTGCCATGAGTCCCGCAACGCGTGCATGGCTAGAAATAATTGAGGACAATAAAGACAAAATACATTTTTAGTTCATTTACAGATCAAGCAGATAAAATGAATGCGTTGAAACGATGGTGGATTTATGATTTGTACATCAAAGATTATTGAAAAGGATTTTGCAAAATCAACAGGCATGAATTAAATTGGGTGTTGGTCGTTATTTTTGATGGTTCATAAAATGAAATGGGATGATATTGGTCAACAACCGTGTTCAATCGCTCGTGCGCTTTCAGTGCTAGGGGATCGTTGGACCATGTTGATTATCCGTAATGCATTTATGGGCATTCGACGTTTTGATGACTTTCAACAAAATTTGGGTGTGACGCGTCATGTGTTATCCGACCGATTAAAGCGTTTGGTTGAAGAGGGTATTTTAACCAAAGTTGCTTATGTCGAGCGTCAGGAACGTTTTGAATATCGACTGACGCAAAAAGGCTTAGACTTGTATCCAATCCTTTTAGCTATGACACATTGGGCCGATCAATATATGGATCAGGGCTTGGGATCACCTGTTGAATATGTCCATCAGACATGTGGTGAAAAGTTTAAACCCGTTTTAGTGTGTTCATGTTGTGCAGAACCGATCCAAGCCAAACAGGTCAAACCAGTTTTTACCCAAGCCTATTACATCGCTCTCAATCAATTAAAACCTGCCTAAGCTGTTTTATGGCTTTCTTCAAGATGCTGATTTGCATCCATATAGCCAAAATAGCCTAAGCAGTATTTAGATTACTTTAAAATTACAAACAATTTGCAGGTTTAGGGATGCCCGCTAAACGACTTAAATGTCGAGCGACCAAACCGGTGTTAAATTTGTCTTGTAACACTGCATTATTAATATCAGCGCTCACGGTTTTCATTAAAAATTTAATGAGTGGGCGAGTTGCCGGTGAGTGACCAAACTGTTGATAAAACTGTCGTACAGCTTGTAAAACTTCAAAATGCCAAGGGCTTAACTCAAGTTCTAAACTTTTAGCCAGTTCTTGGGCAACAGCTTCATTCCAAATAGTGTAATCCACCAAATGGCCATCTTGGTCTAATTCAAGATTCATATTCATTCCAAAAGAGAAGATTGTAGAAATGGATCGCTTTTACTCAAATTATTTGAGTGAAATACATCGTTTAAATCTAAGGCATAGATCAGCAAAAGCGGCATAGTCGATCACTTTCATATGACTATAATTCATACTTTTACCTAAAATCTCAGCATCATTTTCAAGTACATAACATGTGCCAAATTGCTGAATTTGTTCATCTGCAATATGTAAGACTGCTTCACCCATCAAGATAATTGCATCTTCAGGATTGATTAAACTGGCTAACTGCTGGATGTGCTGTAGGGTATTGGCATAGCTGGCTTGGACTAAATACAGCGTAGAATTTGACATCATCATTCCTCTTTTACCAATACAACACATGATCAAATTGTTGAATTAATTCAGTATTGAATTGAACAAACTCTAGTTCTTGTTCACTGTTGATCACAAAAGGATGCTGTGAATTTTTTTGTTCAATATAAATCGGGGTGAGATCGTAAAACTCAAAGCTATCAACCATGTTGGAAGCGAGTTTAAACGCATGCTTGAGCTGACTAAACTCTTGTTCTGCCTGAAGTAAGCTCAGCGCAGCATCTTTGAGCAACACTTTAACGTCACAGCCGAAGGTTGCAAGCACCATGGTCGCAGAAAGACTTTCATGTACTTGTAAGCTTGCAAGATTTGCATGGGTTAAAACAACCAGTACAGATTTCACGTAATTTTCCTTTTCAATGCTACAAATGCGCGGCAATCAAAATACTTAGAATTGCAATAAACGGTCAGCAGCTTGTACGGCATCGGCGAGTTCGCCTAGGCCCACAAGTTCAAATTGCTCAGCTAGATTATGTTGCTGAATATTGTGACGCTGTGCATTTTCCTGATCTGTGATCCCACGTGCGAGAGCTGCACTTACGCAAACAGGTAAACGAATGCCGAGTTTTTGCCATTCACTACTGAGTTTGCGTTGATCATCTGGCACCCATTGCAGGGCATTTGCGACATTTACACCATCTTGATAGAAAAAAACCCGAAAGTTTTCGCCTTTTTGCTTCAGCGCTTGGGCAAGACCCAAAGCATGCCAAGCCAATATCGAAGTGGGTGAGGAGGTAATTAGTAATAGAGTACTCATCGAAATTCACTAAATGAATAAACGGTCTAGATCGACAGTTTGTTCTGAGTTCAGAAGAAAAAGCTAGTATACAATGATTTACTCAATGATCTGAATATTTGCACAGTTTTGCTTATTTAGGCAGCACTGCCATTGCAAATTTTTCTTCAAATAGAACGATTGGTATAACATTGGGTTTAATTTGGATTCAGCCTCGAGCCATCACTTTTTCATAAATAAACTCTACGGTTACATACTGAAAAATCTTTATATGAATAAAACGCAATTTTTGATTTTACAGAGTGCTATGATCTTTTCATTTTTTAAACCATCTCATGAATATAGAGAAATTTAATTTAAGTTTATTTAATTCAATCAATGCTTCGGACAATGCTTTAGATTTCACTATTTCTTTTGCCATATTTATTGCCAATGATCTATTTTATATCGTGATTCTTTTGATGTTTTTGGCTTGGTTTAAAGGCAGTTTTGACACCAAAAAACAAATCGTTAAAGCCACAGTTTTTACAATCGTCGCTTTTCTTATCAGCCAAGTGATTTCGAGTTTCTTTTACTATCCTAGACCCTTTGTCTTGGACGTCGGACGCACGATTATAGAACATTCACCGAATGGATCCTTCCCGAGTGATCACATGCTGTTTTTTAGCACGATTGCATTTTCTTATATATTTTCAAAGCAAAAAACCGTCGGCTATGTATTTCTCGCATTCGCTTTTCTTGTGGCGTGGTCGAGAGTCTATTTAGGTGTGCATTATCCAATGGATATGGCGGGCGCGTTGATCATCGCTGTTTTGCTTAATTTTGTCGGACTGTCTTTATGGCGAAGCTATGGTTTTCATTTGGTGAGCATGATATTAAAAGTTTACGAGTTCCTATTCTCAGCCATGATTAAAAAAGGCTATATCCGCTAAATTAAGTTGCTTAGATATTTGCGATTTCAAACGTTTGCTGCTGTTATAGTTACATTGCCAACATCTTGCCAGATGAATATTTATGATGATTCATCTGGCGTTCACATCCAGATTCTATACCTCAAAAAATAGTCAGACTGCTCAATTCCATTTGCTCATTCGAGCAGGTGTTTTCTAGTTCGACTGTCCTACATCAAATATTTAGTAGTGCGAATTTTTTTTAAATATCTTCTTCTAAAAGCGTTCACTCAAATACCACGTAATCTTGAGATTTCTTCAAAATTGATTGGCTAGCGAGGTCATTTTTCGTAAATCAAATACAGTTAATATTCATAACTGCAACACAGTCAAAATTCCAAAGCAGTAAGATAAAACTAGAATGCTCTTGCAGATTGTTCGGCTCATGGAAAATGCTGAGGCGAGGTTTAATAATTTTGATCTGTAGAAAAGTTGGTGACTACTTCAAGATGATGCCAAAGAGTTGTAAAAGCTTGATAACTATAAGGAGTATCTAAACAATGATTTTAGTGACTGGTGGTTTAGGCTTTATAGGCTCACATATAGCCTTGAGTTTAATGGCTCAAGGTCAAGAAGTCATTATTGTGGATAATTTATCCAATGCAAATTTACAAACACTTGAACGACTAGAATTTATTTCAGGCATGTATGTGCCTTTTGTCAAACTCGATATTCGCAATACTCCCGCACTCAATAAAGTATTTGAACAATATACCGTCGATGCTGTCATTCATACGGCAGGCTTTAAGTCATTGGAAGAATCCGTCCTTAAACCACTTGAATATTATAATGATAATGTCAGTTGTATCATGAGTTTGCTGCGTGCCATGCAGCGAACAGGTGTACGAACACTGATCCATTTATCAAGTTTAGCGGTATATGGTCAGTCGTCGGCAGAATTAACAGAAGACACAGAAATTAATTTTACCTATCCAAATCCCTATGTGAAATCTCAACAAATGGTGGAAGAAATTATACGGGATACTGCACGTACGGATAATGAGTGGAAAATTGCGATTTTGCGTTTAGGAAACGTCGCAGGTGCTTTCGAGCATGCAGTTTTAGGTGAGTTTGTAGCGCCATTGCCAAAAAATATCGTGCCACTAGCGATGCAAGTTGGGGCTTTACAACGAGATTTTATCGAACTTCGCAAACAAGCTAAAACTGGAGATGGTACTGTGGAACGGAGTTTCTTGCATGTACTCGACTGTTGTAAGGCGGTGTGGCAATGTTTGCAATGGTTGTCGCAGCAGCAATTCGCCTGTGAGGCTTTTAATATTTCAGGTGAGTTGGTTTCGATACAGCAACTATTAGATACGCTTTCAGAAGTAACTAAGGCCGAGATTAAGACTGTCGAATCTACTTTTTATCCAAGCCATGAATATGACCAGCTTGGGGCAAGTACACAGAAAGCGAAAAGTACTTTTGATTGGCAGCCTGAACAAGATTTAAAGAAAATGCTAGAAGATGAATGGCGTTTCTATCAACAAACATTAAGAGGTAATTAACTCGTCTTGTATTGGGTGAATTTAATCATCGTGCATGATTTTCTTTATAAAATCACGATAAAGATTATCAAATAAACCACTTATAATTGATAATGGTTATTATTTACAAGTCTAAACAAGTTACCTAAACTGTATTTATCAGCAGAATTTGATTCTGCACAGACGTTCAATTTTATAGATAAGGATATGAGGTCATTTATGCAAACACGTATTGAACATGACACAATGGGCGATGTTGAAGTACCTAGCGATGCGATGTGGGGTGCACAAACACAGCGTAGTTTGCAAAACTTTAAAATTGGTGGTGAACGTTTACCACGTCCAATGATTCGTGCAATGGGTCTCGTTAAAAAATCAGCAGCGATTACTAACGCAGCATTGGGTCAAATCCCTCAGGAACTTTCTGGTTATATCGTCAATGCAGCCGAAGAAGTGATCTCAGGGCAGTGGGATGCACAATTTCCACTGGTAGTTTGGCAAACTGGTTCAGGTACGCAAAGTAACATGAACTGTAATGAGGTAATTGCCAATATTGCCAATCAAAAACTGGGTAATCCGTTGGGCTCACAAAAACCTGTCCATCCCAATGATCATGTCAATCGTGCTCAATCGACCAACGATTCATTCCCAACCGCAATTCATGTGGCTGCAAGTCTACAAATCAATGAGCTTTTAATTCCTGCAGTAACAAAACTGCGTAATACCTTAGAAGCTAAATCTAACGATTTTAAAGATATTGTTAAAATTGGCCGTACACATTTACAGGACGCAACGCCTTTAACATTAGGCCAAGAGTTTAGCGGCTATGTTTCACAGCTCGATCATGGTTTGAAGCGTTTAAATCAAGCTTTAGAAGGACTGTATGAATTACCACTAGGTGGTACAGCGGTCGGTACAGGTCTGAATGCACATCCTGAATATGCTGTAAAAGCAGCAGCAGAACTTGCGAAACAAACGGGTCTGCCATTTGTCACTGCGCCAAATAAATTTGAAGCACTAGCAGGGCGTGATGCAGCTGTATTCGCGTCGGGTGCTTTAAAAACACTTGCTGCAAGTTTAAATAAAATCGCCAATGATGTGCGCTGGTTAGCCAGTGGCCCACGCTGTGGTTTTGGTGAGCTACGTATTCCAGAAAATGAACCAGGCTCAAGCATCATGCCAGGTAAGGTCAATCCAACTCAAAGTGAAGCCATGACAATGGTGGTTGCTCAAGTACTTGGAAATGACACAACCATTAATGTTGCCGGTGCATCGGGTAACTTTGAATTAAACGTGTTTATGCCTGTTATTGCCTTTAACTTATTGCAATCTATTCAACTCCTCGGTGATGCATGTAATAGCTTTAATGACCACTGTGCAGTAGGCATTGAGCCAAACCGTGAAAAAATCGATCATTTCTTACATGATTCATTAATGTTAGTTACGGCACTCAATCCTGTAATTGGTTATGAAAATGCTGCAAAAGTTGCTAAAACTGCATATAAAGAAGGTAAAACTCTAAAGCAAGTTGCGGTAGAACTCGGTTTAGTCACTGCAGAGCAATTTGATGAAGTGGTTCGTCCTGAGCAAATGGTTTTACCCAATACCAAATAAATTGGTTTGAGATCATTCATCTAGAGTGTTTGAAAATAAAAAGAGGGGCTGATTCATATTCAGCCTCTCTTTTTATTGGATATATGATTGAATTATTTTTCAACTAGTTATTGCCTAACACAGATTCTTTGGATTCATATTCATCTTGAAATGTATGTATAGAAACCAGACGATTTATTAAAAATAGGGGAACGAACAAAATGAAGAAAGGCCTGATGATGAAGCGAGTAATTCATTGGATTGGGCTTTGAATTCATTGGCACACTTGTTAAAATGCCTTTCTTTTTCTGTTTTCGTTGCTATTTGACATTTGTTTGAATAAATATTTGCAAGACAGTGTTTTATTTAAGGATTTCCCCCAATGCTCACCATCTATTTGACAGATGTCCAAAAGAACGTTCAATTTAAAGACTATCCGGGCGAGCATCCTGTTAAATTTGTTTTGAATTTTAAAAAGATTTTCCCAAGTGTTATGGAGCTTTTGCTACCAGTTTTGCCTGAGAATGAAAATCTAGAAGAAATGAGCTGGGAATCAACAACGACAGATTTTGAAAAATTTAAATTACTACTCAGTGGGTGGGGCGTAATTGAGCTACGTTTGAATGCTATTGCCCAATATAAAGACCGTGCTTATGCAGATAACTTGGTAAAAAAAGCACAGCAAAAACGTAAAGAATATAAAAAAGCACAGTCAAAATTACAAACCGTTGAACTTGATTATTTATTCATGCACGAAGTTCATGGTTTGATTGATGCAGAGTTGGTCGAGCTAGGTGAAAAATTCTATCTACCGACTTTACGTGAGCTTTGGAAAAACCAAGTGTCAGCGAATGTATTAGAAGCAAAATTCTAAACTGCACACAGTTTTAGTCGAAAAATCCTCCGCTTAGGAGGATTTTTTATATGCACAGCAGAACTTCAGATTTACTGCGGCAAGTGACTGTTTCATAGTGACCCATCAAGCAAGTGAAGCATTGATCCTAAACAATATCGTGAACGGTCATCCCTTCTAAATACTTAAAATATTTCTGCTTAAAGGCTTTTAGACTTAACCAGTCATTTGTAGAAGGTCGTCTAATTCGATGGTAGTAAACTTTGAGAATAATACAGCATCGGTTTCTTTTCTAGTAGTAAACACTACCGTGAATCACATGGTCTTTTAATGTGGGAGACAAGCTTCGCTTACTGCATTATCCCATGAGCAGCATACTGTGTAAGGTCGCGACGGTTGTATACTAGAATACCGTTATTCATCAATAAATAGCCCCTACAATCATGATTACAGTACTTCGAGTCTGTGAAGTATTGCTTTGCAAGGAAATGTACCATGCACCTGTTTGGATAACCTTGATGAGCTACTGCTTAATTAAATGCATTACACGCATATTAATTGATGGTCTGATTTTACTTGACCATTACAATGGCTAGTTTGCCAACAGACAGTACAACGACTAAATAAACTTAGCATCCACATAAATACAACCCATCTTGCTTGGTACTGATATAAGTAATATCCGTTGTATGCTTATATTTGCGTGCAACTTTATTCAGTAAACTTAGCTTTTTAAATATTCTTAGATTCTACAGACAGAACATTCATTCATACGATAATCAAGATCATGTATGTCATGGACATGATTGTGCGCCTAAATGAGTATGATGCTGCCAATGGATAGCTTTCAAATCATCATACATAAATAAATCTAACATTTTTCATGCATAGAAGCGTGAAGTGCTGACACCTAGATATTTGCAGGCAGAAGAGACTGCAGTGATTATTTTTAACTGATCGGTGATAGATTTAAGTAAGTATATCGTTGCTTTGAATACTTTCTTAGCTTTACGAGTATAGGGCTATGCTGGCAGCATGTCGAAAGACACAGCAAACTATTAGCGAAAGAGTCTCTCAAAGATGCTAAAACTTGAAAATCATAAATGCGGACATTAAAAAGCCCCATGGTTAGGGGCTAGTCGTATCACTCGCGTGATACTCATATAAGGCTCATCTCATACTGCATGTATTAAAACATAAAATCGAAAAAATTGCTGAGCAAATTAGGCGGGTAAAACTAGGTTATTTTAGAAAAAAGCGATCGCTATACTTTGCCCTGAACATTTGTTCATTTCACTATAACCATAAAGAACTATATTGATGAAAGAATATAAAGTTGTTATCTATCAAGAAGGCATGCTGGGATCTTTACTGCTTGGCTCTTCAAAAGTTGATCCTGTTAAATTCACCAATTTTTTAAATCAAAATGCGCAGCAAGGTTGGGCGGTGATTACGATGGAAAAAGATATCCGCCGTATGCTACTTTTTTGGAAGCGTGAAGCTTATGTAGTTGTTTTGGAGAGAGAAATATGAAATATGGTGTCTTTAGCGCACTTATTATTTCAGTTTTATGGGGGTTATTAGCCATCGCTCAGTTGTGGTTTGAGTTGCTCAGTGTCGAAGTATTTACCAAAATAACCGTCACTGTGGCGATTCTAGAAGCCATCATTATTATCGCAACATTGGTCATACGTGAGTATTTGACAGATAAAAAATTGAAAAAAGATGGCTTTATAGATTAGACCGCATAAATAGGGCGATTGAGTGCTGAACTCAATTGCCCTTAAATTTTAAAGTCATCTTATAGATTAAATCTATATTGGCTCATTACTCAATCATCATAAGGTCAGCACTGCTGGCAGATTTTAATTGTCGTAGCGCAAAAATAGAGCGTGTATGGCGTATACCTTTCATAGAATATAAGTTTTTACGCAAAAAACGCTCATAGTGTTCAGCATTTTTAACCGCAACTTTCACTAAATAATCGTAATCGCCAGTGACTAAATGTGCCTCTACCACTTCTGGCATATTGGCTAAAGTTTCACTAAATTGATCTAAAATTTCATCATCGTGACGTTCTAATGTGATTTCAATAAAGAATAATTCATTGATCCCAATCGATTTTGGATTGATGTTGGCTGTATAACCATCGATAATTTTTAAATTTTCTAGACGTTTTAAGCGTGTCCAACATGGCGAAGAGGAGAGACCAACACGTTCAGAAAGCTGGGCTATGGTGAGTCGTCCATCTTCTCTTAATGCGGATAATATTAAACGATCAATTCTGTCGAGGTTGTGTCGTGCTTCACTCATGCCAAAATAGAATATAATTGAGAAAAAATAGTTATATCATTTTTTGCAATGGTCGGCTGAAGAAAATTAGCACACTCGGACTTGCAATGCAGATTTTAAAGATAGAAAAATAAATTATGTAAGGTGTTAGGCAGGGTGATTGAAGCTAAAAATAGAAAATCTTGTGCAGATTATAAAAAGACCACTCAGCCGGATTACTGACTGAGTGGCAAAAACTTAAGCGTGTAACTGTTGTTCAATGATCGGCCATAGGTTTTGATGTGACGATTTAAACATCAACATATGTCCGATGGCTTTATGACCTGTTTCTTTCGGTTTTAACTCAATCATTTGAGTCGAAGCATTCGGGTATAAGCGCAGCAAGTCTTTGACATTGGCTTCCGTGGCGATTTCGTCATCAGAGCTCCATACGGCAGTGATCGGACAGCTCACCTGTTGATGAAAATCATGCTGAACAGTTTTGCCTAAGGCGTTGATGACATAACCGGGTTTGCTACAAAATTCAGCCCATTCACGAGCAACATCTTTTGGCAAATTTTCACCCATGCCAATCGCATTAGTCGGGCCATAGCCAATGGTATAGCGTGCAATCGGGAAGATCACATTAAACATCACTGGAGCTAAAAGCTTGGTGCGACCTTTAAGATCTTTGACATGACCTGTAGAGCCAGAAACAGCAACCACTTTGGCAACTTTGTCATAATTTGGCACGATACCTAATAATTGTCCGCCTGCGCTATGACCGAGTAATATGACTTTAGGTGCCTGCGTTTTACTGATCAAAGCGTCGATTGCCGCAGGGATATCTAGCTGCCCCCATTGCACAATACTTGCTGTCGATTGTTTTAAAGGGCTGTGTAGCGACTCACCAATACCACGAAAATCGAAAACTAAAACGTCATAGCCTTGTTGGCTCAACCATGTTGCATAGCTATTATAAAATTGCTTGGTAATGCCTGTGGCTGGACAAATCAACACAGGTAAAGCCTGTTTGAGCTCTGTCTGGTGCGGATAAAAGCGCGCACTCAGTGAATAGCCGTCTTGGCAATGAATCGTGAGTTTTTCAGATGATGACATGATTCAAACTTCATGGGTGTGTTCCGATGTCACTAATTTACACAAGTTCCAAAAAGAAACCTGAAAAGAGTATGACTCTAAAGTCATGTCATAACAGGTTTGAAGCAAGTACTATTGCAGAAGAAATACAGATAAAAATAATGCGTATAATTGAACAATGGATGTAAATTAAAATGGACATGCTTCAACTTTCGAGTGCAGTAAAAATTGCGATAGTTTTTAGTGGGATTTATTTATGGGTAGGTATGCTCACAGGTGTGTGGAAATATGCACAAATAAGGCAGTCTGAACTGGCACGTGCGCATTATTATGTAGATATCGCACATCGGAGCAGTTTGTTATACGCCCCAGCGACGCTTATTTTAGCGGTATTGGCCTATTTTTCAGCACTTCCACATACACTCAATTTACTCTTTGTAATCATCAATTTGTTCTTTTTTAGCTTTTCGATTTTAAGCTATGTGCTGCATGGCTTTTTAGCTGATACCACCAATCAATTTAAAGTACCGCACGTCTTAGGCAAATGGCATTTACCTAAATGGATGATGAGTATGGCAATGCTTGGATTGGTGATTGGCGAGTTAATTGCAACACTCGGATTGCTCTTCGGAGTCATCGTTAAATTTTGGTTTTAAGCAAAGTAGTATCAAATAAAAATCGTATCAATTAGATTGGAGGCTAATCAGGAGATAAAAGCTTTTAAAGTGCAGACGATTGTTAGGTCGAAGAATTTATATAAACAAAATTTTAAGTTCTGCAGAATTGAAAATTTA
Source organism: Acinetobacter sp. YH12144 (assembly GCF_013418345.1). Lineage (NCBI taxonomy): Bacteria > Pseudomonadati > Pseudomonadota > Gammaproteobacteria > Moraxellales > Moraxellaceae > Acinetobacter > Acinetobacter sp. YH12144. The sequence goes on from NZ_VPCD01000010.1 coordinate 62,888, forward strand.
TGAGAAAAGGCTGATGATTTTCTGGTTATTTTAGGGATTATTTGTATTGTTATTTAAAAAGGATTAAATGATCGAGAAGGTGGGGGTGGCATCTTTCTTTTTTCAAGATGGATGATGCCTCATCCATCTTCTAACTTAAAATTCTGTTGATTTTTGCTTTCGATATTTGTGGTCAATGACTGCCCATAAATAAAAGGCTACAGAGACAATAAGCGCATAAGCAAAATATTCAGGTCTTAAATTTCCTTGTATTAAGCCTTGAATAAGTAGTGTCAGCATGAGAGCAATAGTGGTGCTTGTATAGGTCACCATGTTCTTATTTGCCTTCAGAGCGTTAATGAAGAATTGCTTTTTGAAATGTACTGATAACATCTCCACCCCTCCTTGTTGTTGTTTAGCCAAAACCCATGATTTTGGTCAGGTTTGAACTACTGTTGTACTTCGAAACTAGAAGTATTTCAATAGCAAATGTCATTATTTTGTCATAAAACTATGTTAGATCATCGTATAAGAATAATCATTTTATTCATATACTAAATATTATGAATCTAAAGGTGTTGACTGGTGAGTAAAATGGTCGATGCATAATATCTATGTATGAATAAGCAATATATATACCAACACGGGTATATCGGCTTTATGACACGAAACCGCCTAGCTTACAGTCTGAATCGGGCTTAATCATGGAGTTTGTGTACGGTGTATTTTGCAGAAAGTATTTGTATTTTAACTATTATTATATTTTGTAGCCAAAGGGCTGGATTTTTTTCTCATCATGAAAATAAAACTTTATTAAAAAAGTTCAATGACTTAGGATTTTTGCGCTGTAGTAGGACAAATAAAAGTCAGTTTGGGTAAAACTCGACAATTATTGGTCACAGGTAAAATCGTCATTCGGGTAAAACTCCGATTTTAGACAGGTCAAAAAAGGTTATTTTTTAACTTTGTCAATTACAGCAGCAATAATCAGCACAATCACAGAAGGGATCAGCCATGCTAAATTTTGTTGAGCAAGCGGTAGATTGGCAATAAAGCTTGGAAGCGCATCTTCGAAACCAGCTACTTTTAAACCATCAAAAATACCGAAAATAAACGCACAAGCGGTAACAGGAGCAATAACTCGTGATGGTGAAATAAACCATTTAGAGCAGAAGCTAAGTAGGATAACTGCAATCGCAGGTGGATAAATTGCACTTAAAACAGGCACTGAAACTGCAATGAGTTTGGTTAAACCTAAGTTTGAAATCAGCAGTGAGAAACCAACTAAAATGAACACAAAAACTTTGTATGGAATTTTAGTCAATTCTGAGAAATATTCAGCACATGCGCAGGTCAAGCCAATCGCGGTAACCATACATGCAACAAAGATCATTGCAGATAGGAAATAAGCGCCCATATCACCAAATGCATGTTGTACATATGCATGCAGGATCACTGCACCATTTGTTGCATTTGGAGCAATATCATGGCTGCCCATACCGAGTTTGAACAAGCTGATATAAACCAGTGTAAGTCCAATACCTGAAATAATACTGGCAATGACAGCATACTTGGTGACGAGCTTACTATCCGTTACACCACGTGAAGTAATGGCTTTTACGATCACGATACCAAAAACTAAAGCACCTAAAGTATCCATGGTTAAATAACCATTGACCACACCTTCAGAAACTGGTGCAGCCACGTAGTTACCAATTGCAGGCGGAATTACACCAGCAGGGATAAAGAACGCAGAGATACCCAGTACAATGAGACCTAAGATCTTGAGCGGTGAAAGGAAATAACCCACAGTATCCAAAATTTTGTTTGGATAAAGTGAAACAATGGTCACTAATGCAAAATAAATCACGCTATAAATTAGCAGACTGTTTGCGCCGTTACCAAAATAAGAAGAGAAACCAATTTCATATGAAACGGTAGCTGTACGAGGTGTTGCAAATAAAGGTCCAACAGCTAAGTAACACGCGACAGTAAGGATAATGCTGGCTGCTTTACCCAAAGGTGAACTTAAAACTTGAATAGAACCCTCAACACGCGACAAAGCAATAATCGTGATGACAGGTAGACCAACTGCGGTGATTAAGAAACCAAATGCAGCTAACCAAACATGTTCACCCGCTTGCTGTGCGACAATTGGTGGGAAAATAATGTTACCTGCACCAATAAACAGTGCAAAGGTCATAAAACCTAAGGCAACAATATCCCGTGTACGAAGACTTGTCATAAAGGGGAGATGAACTGTGAAAAAAGGCAATTTTAGTGCAATTAAGCTCGTTTTTGGAGCAAAATTTATAAATCGTATAGATAGTTTTTATAATACGAATCATGAATATATTGACAGATAAAATAATGTTTTATTTATATTTATGATAAATAAAAGAAATTTATTGTATATAAATTTTTTATAGAAATATGTTTAGCGATTAAGATTTATCAGATATAAATCAATTGTTCTAATTTTCAGCACTAAATAGGATGCTATAAGCCGAATAAATGCAGAAATATTGGCTGAATAAAACAAAAAAAATCTAAAAGGTCTATAATTCGGTGTATTCAAATTTGAGGATATTCAGATGAAAGCTTCCAAAATCACGATTAAAACCGAGCAAGATATTGAAAAATTACGCATTTCAGGTCGTTTAGCTGCTCAGGTTTTAGAGATGATCGGGGAGTATGTCAAGCCGGGCGTGACCACTGAATATCTAGACGATATCTGTAATGATTTTATCGTCAACACACTTAAAGTGATTCCTGCCAACGTTGGCTACTATGGCTATACCAAAACCACCTGTATTTCACCGAATGAAGTGGTTTGTCATGGTATTCCTTCGAAAGAAACTGTATTGAAAGATGGTGACATTATCAATATTGATGTTGCCATCATTAAAGATGGTTATTTTGGTGATACCAGTCGTATGTACTATGTGGGTGAGGTTTCGCCTGCGGCTAAAAAGTTAGTGGAAACTACCTACGAAGCCATGGTTGCAGGGATTCATGCAGTTAAACCGGGAGCAACTTTGGGGGATGTAGGCTATGCCATTCAACAAGTTGCTCATCGTGAAGGCTACAGCATAGTACGTGAATACTGTGGTCACGGAATTGGTAAGGTTTATCATGAGCAACCGAGCGTTTTACACTATGGTCAACCGGGTCAAGGTGTGATTCTGAAAAAAGGCATGGTCTTTACCATTGAACCGATGATTAACAGCGGTAAAGCGCGAACTAAAGAGTTAAAAGATGGCTGGACAGTGATTACTGCAGACCGCTCTTTATCTGCACAGTGGGAACATATGGTGGTTGTAACCGATAGTGGTTTTGAGTTGCTATCTCCATGGCCAGAAGGTACAGGTACATATCCTGCAATCTAAGCTAAATCGCGAATTTAATCCTGAATCTGCTGTATCTAAATGATTGAAGTTAAATTAAATTATACATGTGTATAATTTTTGACTTTAGTCTAATAATTTGTAGTGTGTATGAACGTTATAGGTTTTAAGACTAAGAGGTTTTGTCTATAGCTTAATTTATAAGGCTTTGCTTATAACTCTGAAAATCAGTTAGAGCTATTAACGATTTAATAAAGATGTATTTTATTTATATAATATGATTACAGATTCTGCTGTAGTTTCTGATTTTCTTAGTTTTTAAGTTTTCGCTTACCCATCACATGGGTAAGCTTTTTTTTGCCTAAAATTTAGCGTGTTCATGTTGGCTGAGTTTTTCAACTAAGTAATCAATGAATACTCGTACAGCAGGTAATAAGCCACGACGAGATGGATAAACAGCATGGAATATACCATGTGCAGCTTTCCATTCAGGTAACACACGAACCAAAGCACCTGATTTCACATGGTCGGACACAATACTGTCGGGCAATAACACCACGCCACAATCTTGGCAGGCTAGCGCAGCTAACATAGACAGGTCAGAGCCCATCACCGTTGGATTCACTTTAATTTTTTTCTGATGCTGCTGTGCATCGGTCACAATAATATGTTGATCGAGATGCTCATCCGCCATACTTAATATTTGATGTTGTGATAAGTCTTCGGGCTGTTTGAGTTCACCAAATTTATTCAGATAGGCCTGACTGGCAAATAAGTGCTGCTCAATCGTTTCAAATTTACGAATGACTAAATTGGGGTCGTCGTCTAGATTTGAACGTACACGCAGCGCAAGGTCGAAGCCTTCATTAATGATATCTACGCGGCGATTGGTCACCATCATTTGCACTTTAATTTCTGGGTACTGCTTTAAAAATTCAGGCAAAATTTTGGTCATTTCATTTTGCGCGATGGAAACAGGTAAGCTGACTTTAATTAAGCCGCGCGGCTGTGTGCTGAGATGATCAACCAAATCATGTGCGGCTTGAGCGGCATTCATCATAACTTGTGCATGGCGGTAGATATTCATACCAATATCTGTAACAGCAAAATGTCGTGAACTACGTTGAATCAGGCGGACACCTAAACGTTCTTCTAAGTTATAGACCCGACGACTCAGTTTTGATTTTGGAATATCTGTTGCACGTTCTGCTGCACTAAAACCACCATGTTCGACCACTTGGGCAAAACAATAAAAATCATCTAGATCACTCAGCACTGTTCTTATTCCATATTTGCAACGATTTTGCTAATTAACTTGAATTGTTTCATGAAGTCAATCACGTTTTGTAGTTTTTCATGTGAGAAGATTGAGTAAAATTGCCAAGACTAAAGTCGGGTTAACCTTGTAATCGTTTCACATTAGCATGACCAAACAATAAATGTGGTGTATACATCTTTTAAATAACCGAATTTGAAGGATGTGATTTGAGTGTCGTCCTGATATATTCAAATAAAAGACCATTATGAAAGAAATTCGACATTAAAGGACAATGTCATGGAATTAAGACATTTACGTTACTTTGTCGCCGTTGTAGAAGAACAGAGTTTTACGAAGGCTGCTGAAAAGCTATTTATTGCTCAACCTCCTTTAAGTCGTCAAATTCAAAATTTAGAAGAAGAGTTGGGTGCACAGCTTTTTGAGCGTGGCAGCCGTCCTTTGAGAACCACCACCATTGGCCGTTTCTTTTATCAGCAAGCCGTGAAATTACTTTCAAATGCAGAAGAAATTAAGCTCATTACGCAGCGGGCCAGTGCTACAGAACGTACGATTAATATTGGCTATGGCGGTTCCTTACTCTGTGGTTTGTTACCTCGAATTGTGTATTTGTTCCGCCAGCAATACCCACACTTAAATGTAAATTTAATTGAACTGAGTGCGGTCGATCAGATTCAGGCATTAAAAGAAGGTCGGGTTGATGCATGTTTTAGCCGAGTTCGTGTGTCGGATCAGGCGGTTAAACGTGTGCTATTGCGTGAAGAGCCGCTAATTGTTGCGGTGCATTCAAGCCATCCTTTATCTTCACAGCAGCAGATTGCATTAAATAATCTCAAAGATGAGCAGATTTTTATCTATCCAGCAACGGATGGTCAAAGTTATGCAACGCTGATCAAGTCGTTGTTTTTAGAATACGGTATGGAGCCGAAACGCTTTAACACTCAAGCAGATTTGCAGCAATCACTAGGCATGGTTGCCGCAGGCGAAGGTATTTGTATTGTTCCTGAATCTGTACAAATTATGCAGTTTAGGCATGTGAATTATGTGAAATTATCGGATAGTGCAGCCATTAGCCAAATTTATTTGATCGTGCGGAATGATGATGAAGGGGAATTGGCACGTCCTTTATTTGACTGCGTTTACCAAGTGTATGATTTGGAAGCAATTGAATACGATCGTCGAGTTTTCTAACACTTGTTAGAGCATTAAAAATAATTTGATTTTGAAATTAATTTTTAAGTTACTTATTAAGTAACACCATCCTGTATATAAAAAAACAGGCTCAATCTTGAAAAGTAATGAGCCTGTTTTTTTATTCAGTCTTATTAGATCGCTTGTTTTAAAAACTTGGTGATTTCACGGCTAAATTTGACCGGTTCACTGAGCAATGGCGTGTGTCCCGATTTTTTAAAAATGATTTGCTCTGCATTGGCTAGGCTATCAGCAATAATTTTTTGACCTTGAGCAGGATAGAGGATCGATTTTGCCCCTGTGAAAAAAGTCGTCGGAGCGGTGAGTGCTGCAATGGCTTCACGATAATCTTCAGTATGGTTCAAATAATTTTGAATATACCAATATAAATAGGCCACACTTTGTGAAGGTAACATCAGCTTCTGTAAAGTTGGTTGTTGGTATGCGAAACGGAAAGCGGATAATGCATAAGGATTGCTATTTTGTAAGTCTATGAACCTTAACCAAGCGTCGACCAGACCTTGACGGTCATGTTTATTCATCTGCTGTGCAAATGGCACGGAGAGGTTAGTTGCAAGTACCTTCGAGATGTCTTCTAAAATACTTAAAAACTCAGTGTGGCGTTTGCCATATAAACCATATTGCCAATCTTCATCTACTCGTATTTTAGGGGTTTGATCGATGTGCAAATAACGTTTAATTTTTTCAGCAAACTGACCGTATTTTAAACCGTGCATGGTGGTCGTTGCCCCCATGGAGTAGGCAATGACCGTGATTTTATCGTAACCAAGTTGGGAAACTAAGCTGTCAATATCTCGCCAATGGCTTGAAATGGTATCCATATTTGGAATTTGACAATGTTTAGAGCCGCCAAATCCACGCCAGTCTGGAATGATAAATTTAAAGTGTTTTCGGTGTTGATATAGAAAAGGGTGCCATTGCCAACTTTGCATGCCCAGCCCTGATAAAACCAGAATGGGTTCACCTTGACCATATTCGCGAACATACAGTTGTTGCTGATCGGGCATTGTATAGTGCGGCATGCGGCTTCCTATTTATTTTTTTGTTTTAGCGATTAAATTTATGCAACTGTGGAATGATGGTTTCAAGCCATTTGATCCAACCGATTTCCAAATCTATCCCAAGCTGTAAAATCATTTTATGAATGTACAAAGTACGGTCTTCATCATGCGCATGTGCAAAGTCTTTTGCAAAAATAGACTGGTACACTTTTAGTTTTTCTTTGTGAATGTCTAGATGGCGCTCTAATTCGGGTAATACGCCATTTGTACCCAGCTGAGCTTCTGCACGTAAACGAACCATCAACTCTTCACGTAATTGAGCCGGAGGGCTTTGCTCAACCATCCAATTGGCTAATTCAACACGTCCAAGCTGTTCAACTTGGTAGGTTTTTTTACGGGTTGTACTGTGCTCATCTTCAATGGTGCTGATCCAGCCTTTTTGCAGCATGCCATTGAGTTCACGGTAGATTTGCTGATGTGTTGCATTCCAAAAAAAGCCCATAGAGCGGTCAAAACGGCGTGCAAGGTCAATTCCTGTACTCGGTTTTTCAAGTAAGCTCGTGAGTAAAACATGGGCTAAAGACATATATGGCTCAGTCAAAATAGTTTTGTACTTTTTATTATGCAACATGTTGCATAAAAATCAAATCTCGCATATAAATTAGTGCAACAAGTTGCAAAAATCTTGTATGCGTAGATGGAAATAGAAAGCTCGTATACAAGCGAAGATAAAAATAGCCAGCTTTTCAGCACGCTAAGGAGAAAAAATGTCAAATTATCCAAATTTATTGGCACCACTAGATTTAGGTTTTACAACGCTAAAGAACCGTGTATTGATGGGTTCTATGCATATCGGTCTAGAAGAAGCACCGGGTGGCTATGAACGCATGGCAGCTTTTTATGCAGAGCGTGCGAAAGGCGGTGTAGGTTTGATTGTAACCGGTGGTATTTCTCCCAATGATGATGGTGTGACATTTGCTGGTGGTTCAAAATTAGACTCTTTAGAAGAAGCAGAAAAGCATAAAGTAATTACGCAGGCGGTACATGATGCTGGCGGTAAAATTGCGATGCAGATTTTGCATACAGGTCGTTATTCGTATCAGGCCAATAATGTTGCACCTTCATCTATTCAAGCACCAATTAACCCAGTAAAACCACAAGCTTTAAGCACAGCAGACGTCGAACGCACGATCAATGACTTTGCTAGATGTGCTCAGTTAGCACAGACAGCGGGTTATGACGGTGTAGAAGTCATGGGGTCAGAAGGTTATTTAATTAATGAGTTTATTGCTGCACGTACCAACCACCGTGATGACGAATGGGGCGGCAGTTATGAAAACCGTATTCGTTTTCCAATTGAGATCGTGCGTCGTACGCGTGAATTAATTGGTGAAAATTTTATTATTATTTATCGTCTTTCTATGTTGGATTTGGTTGAGGGTGGGTCGACTTTTGAAGAAGTTGTGCAACTTGCAAAAGCCATTGAAAAAGCCGGTGCAACTATTATCAATACCGGTATTGGCTGGCACGAAGCACGTATTCCGACCATTGCAACCAAAGTGCCACGTGCTGCATTTACATGGGTGACCAAGAAATTAAAAGGTCTTGTGAATGTTCCTTTAATCACCTCAAACCGTATCAATACTCCTGAAATGGCTGAGCACGTACTTGCTTCGGGTGATGCAGATATGGTGTCCATGGCACGTCCAATGTTAGCTGACCCATGTTTTGTGGAAAAAGCAGAACAAGGGCGTAGTGATGAAATTAATACCTGTATTGGTTGTAACCAAGCCTGCCTAGATCATATTTTCTCAATGAAAATTGCAACATGTTTGGTTAACCCTCAAGCCTGCTATGAAACTGAACTGATATTTAAAGAATCTGCACAGGTGAAAAATATCGCTGTGATTGGTGCGGGACCTGCGGGTTTAAGCTTTGCAACTTATGCAGCAGAACGTGGTCACAATGTAACGGTTTTTGAAGCTTCAAGCCAAATTGGTGGGCAGTTTAATATTGCGAAAACGATTCCTGGTAAAGAAGAGTTTTATGAAACGCTGCGTTATTTCAGACGTAAAATAGAACTATTACCTCAGATTAAATTGGTACTGAACCATACGGCAACTTATGAAGAGTTAGCACAGTCTGATTTTGATGACATCGTGGTGGCGACGGGTGTTACACCGCGTCAGTTAGATATAGATGGTATTGATCATCCAAAAGTATTGAGCTATTTACAGGTTTTACGTGAACGTCACCCTGTGGGCAAACGTGTAGCAATCATTGGTGCGGGTGGTATTGGTTTTGATACGGCTGAATATTTAACGCATGAAGGTGAAAGCGGTAGCCTCAATCCTGAGAAATTTTATGATGAATGGGGAATTGATACCACTTATGCGCAAGTCGGTGGCTTGAAACATCCAGACGTCGAAGAATCGCCGCGTCAAGTGTATTTATTGCAGCGTAAGGCTAAATCGGTCGGTGCTGGCTTAGGTAAAACCACGGGTTGGATTCACCGTACAGGTTTGAAACACCGCGATGTGAAAATGATTGCGGGTGCAAGCTACGACAAAATTGATGATCAAGGTTTGCATATTACCGTTGATGGTCAATCACGTATTTTAGATGTTGATCATGTGGTGATTTGTGCAGGTCAGGAATCCTATACCGCGATGTATGAACAGCTACAAGCAGATGGGAAAAATGTGCATTTGATTGGTGGTGCGAAAGAAGCAGGTGAGTTAGATGCTAAACGTGCCATTCGTCAAGGTGCAGATTTGGCTGCGGTGATTTAATCAGCCTCATACTAAACCACGACAACTTCATTCAATTTAATATGCAGTTGTCGTGCTTCCTCTCCATTTGGGAGAGGAGTTTGAGGAAAGGGAAATGATTCATCAAAAAAAAGGACATAAACATGACTATTGAAACAACAAAAAAATCTGTTGCACGTTGGCACGAAATGCTTAACACACGGGATATGAATATTTTAAATGAACTCTTGGCAGAAGATGTGGTGTTTCGTTCACCTGTCGCGTTTAACCCATATCCAGGTAAGCCTGTAGTAACTTTTATTTTGACCAATGTGATTCAAATTTTTGAAAATTTTACCTATCACCGTGAGTTCTATACAGAAGATGGCTTGAACGTAGTTCTTGAGTTTTCTGCCAATGTTGGCGAGAAAAAGTTAAAAGGGATCGACATGATTCAGTTTAATGAACAAGGTCAGATGATTGATTTTGAAGTCATGCTTCGTCCAAAAAGTGGCTTGGAAGCATTGGCGGCGAAAATGGGTGAGCGCATTATGCAATATCAGCCTTAAATCTGCTGATTTTAAATGCTCATCACAGAATGATAAAAAGCATGATGGATATTGTCATGCTTTTTGCTTTTGAGGCTTAAGCAAACAAATATTGCTAGCGAGATATGGTTTTGTAGATACGTTTTTTTTAATGGGCATTGTTAGTCAAAGTGAAAAGATTGGAATAATTTGCTGTGGTGCGAAGCGAGGTGAAGTGAAGGTAAGGTCAATGAATAATGTGATGCATAAAGGGCGTCAGGCTCTTTTAAATTTTGTAGATCATGCTATCGGTGCAGAATTACCACAGCTTTATTATCATCCTGAAGGGCAAATGAAACATGTGCTGCCGAAGTTAAAGCAACTACATGAAAAATATCGCCCTACGCCTTGGCTGTCGAATACCCACGCACATTTACTATATTTTGATGTCATTAAAAAGCGTCAAGTGAAGCTCAAATACGACGCCATAGAGCAGCTAACCATGGCTGATGGTGGAATCACAGCCATTGCATGGTTAGGTTTAGATTTACCTGCGGCTGTGCCAACTGTGGTGCTCATGCATACGATTACGGGAACGCCTGAAAGTATGCGAGAAGTGGTTCGGGATCTTCATCTATATACAGGTTGGCGCATTGCACTGTGTTTAAGACGTGGTCATGCCAATTTACCTATGCCTGTTGCCAAAATAAACTTATTTGGTTCAACCGATGACCTGCGTGAACAGATTGCCTTTATTCAGCAGAAATTTCCCGAATCGAATTTATTTGGCGTCGGTTCATCTGCAGGAACGGGGTTATTGGTCCGCTATTTAGGCGAACAAGGTGAGGAAACACCACTTAAAGCGGCTTTTGCTTTATGTCCGGGCTATGACACCGAGCTTGGCTTTAAAAATGTACATCCTTTTTACAGTAAAATGATGACCAAGAAGCTCTTTCAGAAATTTGTAGAACCCTATTCTGCAACATGGTCAACGACTCCATCTATAATTGAAGTCCTAAAAAGTAAAGATCTGGCGCAGTTTGAACGTACATATTTTCAAATGGCGGGTTTTACTGATTATGAAAGTTATGCCAAATCCACCAACCCAATTTATGTATTTGAAAATCTTAAAATTCCTTTGATGATTTTAAATGCCGAAGACGATCCTATTTGCCACATTCAAAACTTTGAACCCTATAAAGAATTAATCCGTTCTTTGCCGAATGTAGTGGTGGTGACCACTAAAAAAGGCAGTCACTGTGGTTATTATGAAGGTCTAGTGGAAACCCATTCATGGGCAACCAAATTGATGGCAGATTTTTTAAAGTTATATGCGAATTAAAAAATAGCCTATTTTTAATAGGCTATTTTTTGTGAAATTACTCAGCTTGTGCGCAACATGCAGTTGTTTGAGGTTTAAGCTTCATCTGTATCAATACTAAAATCAACGCTATAGCGCTCAGTGTAGCGCCTGCATAAGACACTGCAGCATAGCTTAGGTTGAGATTTAGCACTGCGGCACCTGTGACTGCACCCAATGCATTTCCAAGATTAAATGCACCAATATTCACAGAAGAAGCAAGGCCAGGGGCATCGTGAGCGACTGTCATAACACGCATTTGTAAAGGTGGTACAACGGCAAAGGCTGCTGCTCCCCAGATGATTAATGCAATCGCCGCGCCAATGGTGGATGTTGCTAAAATTGGAAATAACAGCATCATCAGCATGAGTAAGACTAAAAAGCCAATCAAGGTTTTATCTAAGGATTGATCTGCAAACTTACCACCGAAATGGTTACCAATTGAAAATCCGATCCCGATTAAAACCAACATGAAAGTGATAAGTTCAGGGCTTGCATGGGTAAAGACTTTTAAGCTCGGTGCGATATAGGTATAGAGCGCGAACATAGCTCCAGCACTCATTACCGTGGTGAGCAGTGCTAAAACAACAGGCATGCGTGTTAATACTTTTAACTCTGCTCGTACATCAGGTTTTTCGGTCTGTTGCCGATGGGGCAGTGCTTTCCATAATGCCAACATGGTGATGATGCCAAGTAAGGTGATGGCCGCAAAAGACATACGCCAACCGATATTTTGACCCACCCACGTTGCGAGGGGCACACCGCCAATATTGGCAATGGTCAAGCCCATAAACATCATAGCAACAGCACTGGCTTGTTTATCTTTCGGAACAACACTCGCTGCAACCATAGAACCTAAGCCAAAAAATGCACCATGATTTAAGCTAGTCACCAAACGTGCCGCCATTAAACTAAGATAATTGGGTGCAATCGTTGCCAAAATATTACCGATGGTAAAGATTGCCATCAGTAAAATAAGGGCAGTACGTTTAGGAAAACGTGCTAACCATAAGGTCATTAATGGGGCACCAATCATGACGCCAACGGCATAGGCACTAATCAGTAAGCCCGCTTGAGGAATAGACACCGATAAATCTGCTGCGATTTCAGGCAAAAAACCCATCGGTGAAAATTCTGTTGTGCCAATTGCAAAAGCACCAACAGCTAATGCAATTAATGGAAAATTGAATTTCATATTAAATATCCCACACTGGAGCAAGTTCAGGTGGGTTCACTTCACGCGCATTTCTGTCCAGTGTGGCAATGGCCTGCATCTGTTCTGGTGTTAAATGAATGTCTTGAGCTTTTAAATTACTGATTAAATGTTCACGTTGGGTTGATGATGGAATCACGGCATAACCTTTTTGCAGTGCCCATGCGAGTGCAATTTGGGCCGAAGTGACTTGGTGTTCGGCCGCAATATTTAACAGTGTTGGATCTTGCAAAACTTTGCCATAAGCCAAGGTCATATAGGATGTGACATCTATAGTGTTCGCTTGTAGGTAATTGACCAAGTTTTGATTTTGCAAATATGGACTCAGTTCAATTTGATTGGTTGCAATATTTTCCAGCCCGATGTGATCAATGGCTTGTTGAGTGAGCTCAATATTAAAATTAGATACACCAATATATTCAGTCAATCCTTGTTTTTTTGCCTCAAGTAAATGTCCCATTAATTCAGGAATATCGACTCCAAGTGCAGGTGCTGGCCAATGAATAAGTGTAAGGTTAACTGCATCAGTCCTCAATTTAATTAAACTGTCTTTTAGACTGGGTATTAGTTTGTCGGCAGCATAATTTTCAGTCCAAATTTTCGTGGTTAAGAAAATATCAGCTCGATTGACCTGACTTTCATGGATTGCATGGCCTACTTCTGCTTCATTAGCGTAAATTTGTGCGGTGTCTACAGCACGATATCCAAGCTCTAAGGCTGTTTTAACTGAGTGAATGACAGTATCACCTGTCAAACGGAAGGTACCGATACCAAATTGAGGAACAATCATCAGGAATTCTCTTTTTTGAATTGATGCTATTGTGCTGCTAATTTTAATGAAGAAAAATGCATGAGTTTGGAATATATTATTGATTAAAAATCACGAATTAGAATATGCAATGAAATCGACCATTGAGGAGCTGCAGGCTTTTACTGTTATTGTAGATAGCGGCTCTATTATCAAAGCAGCAGAAAGACTGGATCAAACAGCATCTGGTGTCAGCCGTGCATTACAGCGTCTGGAATCTAAATTAAATGTAACCCTGTTGGAACGAACAACCCGCAAAATTAAGCTGACGCAAGAGGGGCAATTATTTTTAGCTAAAACACGGCGGATATTGAATGATTTGAGTGAAGCGGAAGATTCTCTGCTGAAATTAGATGCAGATACTTCGGGGTTGGTGCGGGTCGATTCTGCGATTTCGTTTATTCTGCATATGATCGTTCCCTTGATACCAGAATTTAATGTACGTTATCCGCATATACAGATTGAATTGGTGAATCATGATCAAGTGATTGACTTATTAGAGCATAAAGCAGATGTCGCAATTCGCTTTGGAAAATTAAGCGACTCCAGTTTGCATGCAAAACTCATCTATAAGAGTCGATTGTGTTTGGTGGCGAGTCCTGAATATCTTCAGCAGCATGGACGACCGCAAAATGCTGATGAGCTAACAGCACATGCTTTACTTGGATTTAGTCAAATTACCCATATGAATACTTGGCCGTTCCAAGTCGCAGGGAAGCCCCTGACGATCCGACCCAACATCAAGGCATCAAATGGTGAAACACTACGGGAGCTTGCGATTCATGGGATGGGCATCGCTTGTCTTTCGATTTTTATGTTAGAAAAAGATATTGCAGAAGGGCGATTGGTACAATTTTTAGACGATCAAATTGAACCGCATGAACAGCTTATTCATGCTGTCTATTATCAACAAGAGCATTTACCGAAACGTGTTCGTTTATTTATTGAATATTTAGCTGAAAAATTACAAGAATAGTTGTGAGAAAAAACAGTGCATCGTCGGGTACAGATTTTTATTTACATAGAAACAATAAAAAACCCGACTTTTGCCGGGTTTTTTTGATCATTTGTTTGATAAAACTTCGATCTTAGTTCTCTAAGGCTGGTGTTGCAGCAGCAATGGCAGCGGCCACGGCGTCATCTTCAGACTGTGCAGAACCAGAGTTTTGTTTAGGTTGAGCAGCTTGCGCAGGTTTTTCTGCTGCTTTAGGTGCTTCTGCTTTTGGAGCAGGAGCTTCTGCAGGAGGAGTAGGTTCACGACGAATTTCAGTTGTTGTATTCGGTGTTTCTTCACGAATCACTTCAACTTGCTGCTGAGTCGGTTCTTCAACAACTGGTTGTTCTTCAACTGGTTCTAATTGTGTAGGTACAGATACTGTTGGTTCAGATGCTGCAACTTCAACCTGTTCCTGTTCTTCTTCTTTTGGTGCTTCTTTTTTTACACATGCTGTAAGAAGTAGACCTGTTGCGATTGCACCGCAGATTAAAAGTTTCTTATTCATAATTACACAAAACAAAAAAGTGTGGATTGGATAACTGCATTATAACAGCAAATAAGAATATAGAAATGATAAGAACTTACTCTAAATTTTTATGATAATTGCTGTTACAATAGCCAATTGTTAATTGTTCTATGAATTGATGCGGAATGACTTTGCTTTCTTGGTACAGAGTAAAGTAAAATCGCACAACATTGTAGGCCAATTTAGGCTCCATTGTACGAGAAACTTAATGACCCATTTTATTTTCGTTACTGGTGGTGTTGTATCATCACTAGGTAAAGGTATTTCAGCTGCATCAGTGGCTGCGCTTTTAGAAGCCCGTGGTTTAAAAGTAACCATGGTAAAAATGGATCCATACATTAATGTCGATCCAGGGACTATGAGTCCATTCCAACACGGTGAAGTTTTTGTCACAGAGGATGGTGCTGAAACTGACTTAGACTTGGGTTATTACGAACGTTTCTTGCGTCGTGCGAAAATGACCAAACTGAACAACTTTACTTCAGGACGAGTGTACCAAGATGTCTTGAATAAAGAACGTCGTGGTGATTACCTCGGTGGTACAGTTCAAGTTATTCCACATATTACTGACAATATTAAAGAACGTGTTCTTCGCGCAGGTGAAGGCTATGACGTTGCGATCGTTGAGATCGGCGGTACAGTAGGTGACATTGAATCTCTCCCATTCATGGAATCTGTACGTCAACTTATGGTCGAACTAGGTCATAAGCGCACAATGTTAATGCACTTAACTTTACTCCCATATATTAAGTCAGCTGCTGAATTAAAAACTAAACCAACTCAACACTCTGTAAAAGAGCTTTTGTCGATTGGTATTCAACCAGACATCCTGATCTGCCGTACAGAGCATGATGTTGATGCTGACACTACACGTAAAATTGCGTTATTTACGAACGTTGAAGCGCGTGCAGTTGTGGTATGTAAAGATGCGCGTTCAATTTACCAAATTCCACGTACTTTCTATGAACAAAACGTTGATGATTTAATCTGCGAACGTTTTGGTTATGACGATCTTCCAGAAGCTGATCTTACAGACTGGGATAACGTTGTAGATGCATTACTGAACCCTGAATATACAGTTCGTGTAGCGATGGTTGGTAAATACGTTGAACTTCCAGATGCATACAAATCTGTAAACGAAGCACTTTTACATGCGGGTATTCAAAACCGTGTGAAAGTTCAAATCGACTACGTAAATGCAGAAGAACTTGAAAGCCAAGATGTAAACGACGTATTAAAAGACGCGGATGCAATCTTAGTCCCGGGTGGCTTCGGTGAACGTGGTACAGAAGGCAAAATGAAAGCGATTCGTTTTGCACGTGAAAACGGTGTGCCATTCCTTGGCATCTGTTTAGGTATGCAGTTGGCTGTGATCGAATATGCGCGCAACGTTGCGGGTATTAGCGATGCAACTTCAACTGAATTTAACCGTTCTACAAAATCACCATTGATTGGTCTAATCACTGAATGGTTAGATGAGCGTGGCGAAGTTCAACAACGTAATGCAGATTCTGACTTAGGCGGCACAATGCGTCTGGGTGCTCAAAAATCTGAATTGGTTGCAGGTACAAAAACTGCACAAGTTTACGGTTCTGAAGAGATCGTTGAACGTCATCGTCACCGTTATGAAATGAACAACCGTTATATCCCAATGCTTGAAGAAAAAGGCATGAAGATTTCAGGTTATTCTCCAGTGCAACGTCTTGTTGAAACTGTTGAAATTCCTGAACATCCTTGGTTTATTGCTGTACAATTCCATCCGGAATTTACAAGTTCACCACGTGATGGACACCCATTATTCGCAGGCTTTATTGATGCTGCTAAAAAGCAGTACCAAAAAGCGAAATAATGTGTTTTTGACTAAACCAGGAAGAGTTTAAATGTCACAATTAAAACCACAGGAAATTGTACGTTTAGGCGATATACAAATGGCAAATCATTTGCCATTTGTACTATTCGGCGGCATGAACGTACTTGAGTCAAAAGACCTTGCTTTTGAAATTGCTGAAACCTATGTGGATATCTGCAAACGCTTGGATATTCCGTATGTGTTTAAAGCAAGTTTTGATAAAGCCAATCGTTCAAGCTTGAACTCTTTCCGTGGCCCAGGCCTGGAAAAAGGAATCGAGTGGTTAGCTGACATAAAAAAACACTTTAATGTGCCGATTATTACTGACGTACATGAACCATATCAAGCTGCGCCTGTTGCTGAAGTTGCGGATATTATCCAGCTTCCTGCATTTTTAAGCCGTCAAACTGACCTTGTTGAAGCGATGGCGAAAACTGATGCCATCATCAACATTAAAAAAGCACAGTTCCTCGCACCACACGAAATGCGTCATATTCTGCATAAGTGTTTGGAAGCAGGGAATGACAAACTGATTCTTTGTGAACGTGGTTCAGCATTTGGTTACAACAACTTAGTTGTCGATATGTTGGGCTTTGACATCATGAAAGAAATGAATGTCCCTGTGTTCTTTGATGTGACACATGCGCTTCAAACGCCGGGTGGTCGTGCGGATTCTGCGGGTGGTCGTCGTGCGCAAATCACGACACTGGCACGAGCAGGTATGGCGACTGGTTTAGCAGGTTTGTTCTTAGAAGCTCATCCAGATCCAGAAAATGCCAAATGTGACGGTCCATGTGCGCTACGCATGTCACAGTTGGAGCCTTTCTTGGCACAGTTAAAAGAACTCGATACCTTGGTTAAAGGTTTCGCAAAGTTAGACACACACTAATTCGATACACATTGATGCGTCACTTTTGACGCATCATTTTTATTAATCAACTGAGGAATTGTTCATGAGCCAAATCGTTGACATTCGTGCACGTGAAATTTTGGACTCTCGTGGTAACCCTACCATCGAAGCAGACGTAATCTTAGCCTCTGGCGTTGTAGGCCGTGCATGTGCACCATCTGGTGCTTCAACTGGTTCTCGTGAAGCTTTAGAACTTCGTGACGGCGACAAAGCTCGTTACTTAGGTAAAGGCGTTAAAACTGCGGTTAACAACGTTAACACAGTAATTCGTGATGCATTGTTGGGTAAATCAGTATTCGAACAAAAAGACATTGATAACACAATGATCGAGCTTGACGGTACTGAAAACAAAGAAAAATTAGGTGCGAACGCAACTTTAGCGGTATCGCTAGCTGCTGCGCGCGCTGCTGCTGATGAAAAGAAAATTCCACTTTTCCAATACATCGCAGACCTTCGAAATAACAGCATTTTGACTATGCCTGTTCCAATGATGAACATCCTAAATGGTGGTTCACATGCAGACAACAACGTAGACATTCAAGAATTTATGATTGAGCCAGTTGGCTTCACTTCATTCTCTGAAGCTTTACGCGCTGGTGCTGAAATTTTCCATTCTTTAAAATCAGTTTTAAAGAAACAAGGTCTAAATACTGCAGTTGGTGATGAAGGTGGTTTTGCACCGAACCTTCGTTCTAACGAAGAAGCAATTACAGTAATTCTTGAAGCAATTGAAAAAACTGGCTACAAAGCAGGTTCTGACATTATGCTTGCGCTTGACTGTGCATCTTCAGAATTCTACAAAGATGGTCAATACATCCTTGCAGGTGAAGGCAATAAAGCATTCACTAGCAACCAATTTGCTGACTACCTTGCAGGTTTTGCAAAACAATACCCAATCATCTCAATTGAAGATGGTTTGGACGAGTCTGATTGGGAAGGCTGGTCTTACCTCACTTCAATCCTTGGCGACAAAATCCAATTGGTTGGTGATGACCTATTCGTTACGAATCCTAAGATTCTTCAACGTGGTATCAACGAAAAAGTGGGTAACTCTATTCTGATCAAGTACAACCAAATCGGTACATTGACTGAAACTCTAGATGCAATCTACCTTGCGAAAGCAAATGGTTACACTACAGTAATTTCACACCGTTCTGGTGAAACTGAAGATTCAACTATTGCGGATCTTGCAGTGGGTACAGCAGCGGGTCAAATCAAAACTGGTTCACTTTGCCGTTCTGACCGTGTAGCGAAATATAACCAATTACTTCGTATTGAAGAATTGACTAATGCTGCATATCGCGGTAAAGCTGAGTTCAAAGGTTTGAACTAAGCAGATCATGCTATCTATGTTAAATGTATTTGACTCCAAAGCGAGTAAAGCATTGTTGGGCCTTGCGATCTTTTTGATCGCAGGGTTTCAATATTTATACTGGTTCGGTGAAGGTGGTTATCATCAACATCAACAACTGAGTCAGAAAATACAACAACAAGTCGAACTCAATGACGAATTAAAAGAACGAAATCGCGTGCTTGCCGCTGAAGTATACGATTTAAAAAATGGCGTTGAAGCTATTGAAGAGCATGCTCGTCTAGATTTAGGTTTAATTAAACCGCATGAAACTTTCGTACAGATGAGTACGATTAGTACTCAGTACAAACCAATTTATATTGATCCAAACGCAAAAGTAGACCTACGTACCAATGAGTCAGAACCAGCCGAACTTCCACCCGAACCTTAAATTGTGGGCCATTATTCCTGCTGCTGGTTCAGGAAGTCGATTTTCTAAAACTGAACTAAAACAATATCAAAACATTGCGGGTCTAACTGTGCTTGAACACACAGTTGCACGTCTCAACCAATTGCCGTTGATGGGTTATGTATTGGCTATAGGCGAGCAAGATAATGTTGCGCAGACCTTGGCACTCACTAATCAAGAGAAGGCTCATTTTTGTTTAGGCGGTGCAGAGCGTGTGCATTCTGTACTCAATGCATTGCAATATCTATCTTCGATTGCCAATGATGATGATTGGGTGTTTGTTCATGACGCAGCACGACCATGTGTCTCTCAGTTGAGTTTAGAAAATTTAGTTCAATCGGCAGTAGAAACTGAGCAAAGTGCGATTCTCGCCATTCCTGTACGCGATACCTTAAAGCGAGTTGAAACGGCACCACAAATATCAACAACGGTAGATCGTTCAACTTTATGGCAAGCGCAGACACCACAAATTGCCAAATTGGGTGTACTTAAAAATGCCATTGAACAAGCGCTTGCCGCTGGTGCGACCATCACAGATGAAGCAAGTGCCTTAGAATTTTTCGGTGAGCATGTCAATGTCGTGCAGGGTCGTTCGGACAATATTAAAATTACCTATCCTGATGACTTGGAATTGGCACGTTTAATTTTAGCGTCTCAAGTTAATAGATGATTATTTCGAGGAATATTTAAGGGAAAGTGATTTTTACTGTCGCTTTAATCTATAATTCCCGCATCCTTTTTTAGATCTGTTTCGCAATGATCCCTTCTCAACAGTATCGTTTTTTACGTCAGTCATTACGCGATGGCCGCAGTATAAAACACGATTCTTCTCGATGGGCTAAACTTCATTTAGACCCGTGGTTACTTTGCTTCTTGGTACTCAATGCAATATTGGGGCTGATGGTTGTCTATAGTGCGACCGCAGAAGATTCGGGAATGGTACTACGCCAAGCCACAAGTTTTGGTGTGGGCTTTATTGTGATGCTGATTTGCGCGCAAATTCCACCCAAAGTTTACCAATCTATGAGTCCGTACTTATACGCCATCGGTATATTTTTACTGTTGTTGGTGTTGGTCATTGGTGAAAAAAGGATGGGGGCGAAACGCTGGATTAGCTTGCCGGGTATCGGTAGTATGCAGCCGAGTGAATTTATGAAATTTGCCATGCCACTCATGATGGCGTGGTATTTTGCGCGAAAACCATTTCCACCGAAATTTTTACAAATTGTCGGTGCATTAATTTTATTATTGATTCCATTTGCATTGGTCGCTTTACAGCCTGACTTGAATATCGGTTTGATTATTCCGGGTATTTTTGTTTTATTTTTAAGTGGAATGTCTTGGCGTTTGATTGCCGGTGCTTTAACAGCCTTTGCAATTGCAGCACCTGTACTTTGGATGTTTTTTTTGCAGGAATATCAGAAAAAACGTGTGCTAACGTTATTCGATCCTGAGTCTGACGCGCTTGGTGCAGGTTGGAACATTATTCAGTCTAAAATTGCTATTGGTTCAGGCGGTTTAATGGGCAAGGGTTATACCGAAGGGACGCAGTCGCACTTGGGTTATCTGCCAGAGCATCATACTGACTTTATTATGTCGACTTATGCTGAAGAATTTGGCTTTATTGGTGTATTCCTTTTATTTAGTTTGTTTACAGCAATTATTGTTCGCTGTCTGATTATTGGACTAAATTCCTTCCATAATTTTGGACGACTTTATGCAGGGGCGATGGGCTTAACCTTCTTTTTCTTTGTGTTTTTGAACTCAGGTATGGTTAGCGGTATTTTGCCTGTAACAGGCGATCCATTGCCTTTGATGAGTTATGGGGGTACAGCAGTCATATCCATGCTTGCAGGTATGGGGATTGTGATGTCGATTCATACGCATCGTTAAACAGAATAGACAACATTAAGCCGGATTTATATCCGGTTTTTTTATGGGTTGGGTTTATAGATTTAAAAATTGGCTATTTAAGTAACCACTAAATGTCTCAAGCTGCATAAAAGTACCATCTCGTAGGATAGTACTTTTATGCATAGTTTAAGGTTGATCTAGCAAAGGTAATTGGAAGTATTTTGTGTAACGTATATTGTGTTGATTTTTCCTTTAAAATAAATGGATCTAAAGTAAAATTTTTCTTAAGATCCATTCGGTTGATCTTTAAAAACAGAATGTAATTCAGTTAGAAAAGGGATAAAATATAAAAAATACTACTATATATTTAATAGAATACTTAAAATAGTTGCCTGTATTTTAGATAAGTCCAATCTTTTTTAATTTTCGAATAATTTTTCGATAATAAAAAAACTTAACTTTACTCACTATTTTATTAGGAATTTTAACACCTTTTTCTTTTGCCAGTTCAATTAGACTTTGTGCAAAAATATCTTTTTTTGAATCTTGAATAAGTTGTGCAATATAAAAACCTTTCACTTTTTTATACTTTTTAATATCAAAGATATTTTCATATTTATTTAGATTTCCTGAAAGATCTAAAGCAAACAAAGTTCTTAGGCATTTATTGCAAGTTGAACAATTTTCATGTGTATCATCACCACTTACACATACATTTAAATATCTATACGTTGGCTCGTAGTTTGATATATCTACTATTTTGTCAACACGTGAGTACGCAGCACCCTCTTGATAAAACTCCGTACTTTCTGTTGATAATAAAGGTAATAAAATAGGATCACAATAAATACCAATATCTTTATCTCTATATTTTTTTGAGAAATTTATAATCTGAGTGTAATTAAATCCAGCAGATGCATAATAATATTTTGAAAAATGTTTTTGTAGTACTAGGACACCAGCACAGCCTGTCAAAGTATGTATCTTTTCATGCCCCCAGGGATGAAAAGTGTGTAAATTAGAATCTATAGGTATGTAATCAAGATTTACTTCTTTGGGATAGTTTTTAAGGTGGTTATATCTTTGCAAATATTTTACCTTTGCACTTTCCTCCTTACTGCCATGAGAACCTACATTTAAAAATAAAAGTGTATTTACTCTTAAACCTATATCATTTTGTTTAACAAATAGCTCATGTATCGCATTAAAAGAGTCTACACCACCAGAAAATCCTGTACCAATACCTGTATTATCAAAAAATTGTTCACTTAGTTCCTTCGCACTAACTTTTATTTTTTTAGCAGTAGGGCAAAATGAAATGAGTAATGGAATGACATATTTATTTATGTTAAAAATTAATTTCTTAGACACAATGCCATCAATATAAAGATCTTCTCCACACATCATTGCTGGAAAAAGCATCCCTACAAGAAATGCGTCCATTTGAGTGGTACAAACATGTTGTTCATACAATTCTGGTACAGAAAACCAAAGATTTTTAGATCCTAAGACACTACTTTCTATAGTGGCTGATAATATTAATTTATCGTTTTGGTGAGTAACCTCAATACTTTTAATATACATGTTTTTTACACTAACTATAAAGTAGCTGAATTTTATATATTTTTACTTTTTTTTACAAATAAATGTTCGCTATTTATCCATTAGTATATTAATTACTTTTTTATATCCATTGAGCATAACGGCGATTATATAAACTCTAAAGTATCTAACTAGGATCGATTTTTTTATTTATTTGTGGAATTTGAAACAGTTTTGTTGTTTCAATCAAAAATAAAGCCCTCAATTGAGGGCTTTATTTAGATATTAATTAATGTAGGAACCATGTGTAGTAGCCCCATAACATGAGTGGCCAAGCGAGGAAGGGGCTAAAAAGCCATTTCCAGAACCAATGGTGTGGCGTAAAACCCACACCATGCACAAAACCACCTGAAATACCTATCATGATGAACATCAGCGCTCGATGGCTATATCCACCATTGTCATCCAGCATGGCAGCAGGATGTACAAGTAACACGGCTGCCAAAGGAAAAGCTAACAGGCAGGAAATGACCATTGCAAATTTATTTGGCTTCTTTTCTACAAGTGATTTTTCTACAGCAGCATCAGTCATTTGTTATTCCTCATCTAGATCTTGATGATGTTCGATGTAAAGCGCACTAAGTACACCTGCAAAACATGCCATCAAGATACCGAGAATCCAAGCAAAATACCACATCGTCTTTTCTCCTTAGACACAGCCTTAGTATAGGCTGTGTGAATTCTCTTCAATATGTTTGTTAGTAACCACGC
This sequence comes from Acinetobacter sp. YH12144, assembly GCF_013418345.1. Lineage (NCBI taxonomy): Bacteria > Pseudomonadati > Pseudomonadota > Gammaproteobacteria > Moraxellales > Moraxellaceae > Acinetobacter > Acinetobacter sp. YH12144. Next base: position 86,570 of record NZ_VPCD01000010.1, read on the forward strand.
CCCACATTTTGTAGTAACACCAAGTTGTGTAGCACAGGATAAGTGGGACAAAAATACATGCTGCAACTGTCATCACAGTTAGGGTATTTTTACTTGATACCGCATCCCACATAGTCAAACTTACAGTTGGGTTGATGCTCGATGGCATAAGGAAAGGGAACAATGCAAAACCAGCAGTTAAGATTGCACCAATGACTGCCAAGCTTGAACCAAGGAAGCTGAAACCTGCTTTACCTTTACCTGCGGCAAGGATGATGATCAGCGCACCTAAAATAGCCATGATTGGCGCAATCATAGTAATTGGATAAGTACTGTAATTGTTCATCCAACCTGGGTTGGCATTGGTGATCACTTCTTTAGCTAATGGGTTTGCAACGCCATTAGTGTCAAACGGTTGAGCTAATGTGTAGCCTTGGATATTACCGAAGTATAACCATGCGCCTGCCAGTAAGAAGCAAACTAAGAATACGATACCCATAAGCTGAGTTGCTTTTGCAGAGCGTGCGCGTAGATCGCCGTCTGTACGAAGCATGAGCCATGCACCACCGTGAGCGCAAAGCATAGATAAACTCACGATACCGCAAACTAAAGCGAATGGGTTAAGCAGTGCAAAGAAGCTCCCTGTATAAGTCGAGCGAACAGTTTCGTCCATAGTGAATGGAACACCAAGGAACATATTACCAAACGCAACACCAAATACGAGGGCAGGAACGGCACCACCAATTGCTAAACCCCAGTCCCAAGAATTACGCCACTTGGTATTTTCAAGTTTAGAACGGTAGTCAAAACCGACTGGACGTAAGAAGAGAGCGAAGAGTACCAGTAACAGCGCCCAATACATGCCTGAGAATGCAGTTGCATATACCATTGGCCATGCTGCAAACAGTGCACCACCGGCAGTAATAAACCATACTTGGTTACCGTCCCAGTGTGGGGCAATCGTATTGATTGCCGCACGACGTTCTTCGTCTTTTTTACCTACGAATGGCATGATCGCCATTGAGCCCATATCGAAGCCATCGGTGAGGGCGAAGCCGATCAGTAGGACACCGACTAAAACCCACCAAATGATTTTGAGTAATTCATATTCGATCATGCTTGAGCCTCCTCATTTGCCTTTTTTGCAGCTTCAAGTTTCTCGAAGTGGTATTTACCAGTATGTAGAGAACTTGGGCCAAGGCGTGAGAATTTAATCATTAAGTACATTTCAATGATCAGCAGTACAGTGTAGAACGCTGCCAATGCAAGGATAGAACCCCATACATCACCTGTACTTAAGCTAGAAGCTGAAAGATGTGTAGGTAGAACTTCACCGATAGTCCAAGGTTGACGACCAACTTCGGCAACATACCAACCTGTTTGTGCAGCAATCCAAGGTAATGGTAGAGCAAACAAAGCAAATTTTAATAACCAAGGTTTGTTTTCTGCATTACGTTTACCGACAGCAAAGGTAGCAAGTACGAACAGAAGGAGCATTAAGAAACCAGAAGCAACCATTGCACGGAATGCCCAGAACAAGCTTGGAACATGTGGAATAGTGTCTTTTGCAGCAGCTTTGATTTGATCATCAGAAGCATCGACCACTTTGTCTGTGTATTTTTTCAGAAGCAGACCATAACCCAAGTCTTTTTGAGACTCAGCAAATGCTGCTTTAAGTTCAGGAGACGTATCGCCTGCACGAAGTTGTTCTAACTGTGAGTAAGCCACCATACCGTTACGAATACGCGCTTCGTGTTGTACGATCAGGTCTTTAATACCTGTCACTTCTTTATCAGTTGAACGTGTTGCGATAATCCCCATGACATAAGGAATTTTGATCGCGTAGTCAGTAGACATGGTTTCTTTATTTGGAATACCGAACAAAGTAAATGGCGCTGGAGCTGGGTGAGTGTCCCATTCAGCTTCAATCGCAGCTAGTTTAGTTTTTTGTACGTCACCAATTTCATAACCAGATTCATCACCCAGTAAGATCACCGAAAGTGTAGACGCTAAACCAAAGATAGCAGCGATGGCGAATGAGCGACGCGCAAATGGCAAGTCACGCTTTTTCAATAAGTAGTAACTTGAAATTGCCAGTACGAAAATAGCACCAGTCACATAACCTGCAGATACGGTATGCACGAATTTAACCTGAGCCACGGGGTTGAAAATCAGCGCACCGAAGTCCACCATTTCCATACGCATGGTTTCATAGTTAAAAGCAGAACCAACAGGGTTTTGCATCCAACCATTGGCTACTAAAATCCATAGTGCAGACATGTTCGAGCCAAGTGCAACTAACCAAGTTACAGCCAAATGCTGAACTTTGGATAGGCGATCCCAGCCGAAGAAGAATAAACCAATAAATGTTGATTCAAGGAAGAATGCCATCAGACCTTCAATGGCTAATGGTGCACCGAAAATATCACCGACATAGTGCGAGTAATACGCCCAGTTAGTACCGAACTGAAACTCCATGGTCAAACCAGTAGTAACACCTAATGCGAAGTTAATACCGAAGAGTTTTCCCCAGAATTTAGTCATGTCTTTATAAATTTCTTTGCCAGAAATCACATAGGTGGTTTCCATAATGGCAAGAATAAAAGCCAGACCTAAAGTCAGCGGAACAAAAATAAAGTGATACATCGCGGTCATTGCAAATTGGAACCGCGAAAGATCGACCACGCTTTCAGAAATCATCAACGTGTCTCCTTGATTTGGGAAGGACTGCCAGCAATATGCTCGGCAACTTGATTGTCAAAGTTTTTAGGGATGGTAGGGGCGTCGAACCAGATGTTCTTAATGATCATTAAAATAATCACTTTAATTATTAGTATTGCGGTTATTTCTCTGACCACACGACGATTTAAATCTTTGAATTTTAAGCTCATGGAGATAAGCCTATTCTTTAAACTTGTACTATATTATTAACAAATATACACAAAAAGCAAATAGGTTGAACAGTTAAAATAAAAATATATTATTAAAGTGTTTTAATACAATAACTTAATCGTTTTAATGATTTAAAAATAAACTAATTCTGTTATTTAAATACCTGACTAAAATACTTATATTTAAACTTTTTAAACCCGACTAAATTGCTTATGTATCTAATTTAAATTCTGACTAATTTACTATATTTACTAAAATTTACATTGTGAATAATGAGAATCTTTACTAATTAAATATAAGTAGGTTAAGTCTTGAAGTGCGACACCACCTCGCTATTAAATAACCCGAATCATGAATAAGCCCAGATATATCATGATAAATTGAGGCTTGTTTTGATGTGGGCCGCATTCTTCAGTGTATAAACTTCTGTCTGCGGACATATCGCAGCAATTGCCTCAGGAAGCTTTTACGTCCATCAATGCAGGCGATCAGAATGTCTGTCACTATTCTGCAAATCTGTGAATACGCTGAACATTCATTAGCACCTTCACTTTTTGAAAGGTAAAGACCTAGCCGTTCTTTATGGTCCTCGGCATGTAATCCCAGAATGGTAAAACGGCTTTGTTGACAGAAATACCTTCATTCTTGATCTTTTTTGTTAAAAACACGACATTTTAATTGGTGAATAATACTTGTAATGAATGGTATTGAGCCACACAAATGGATATACGGCAATATCGAGAAGACGCCGTTACCAAGCATGTAATTCAGGGATTAACTTGTCTGTAATATTGGTAATGCCACCCTTGGAAAGAACCAGTGCATACATATCGGTAATTTGTTTCTGAATATTGCGGTAGCCCGTACGGAGTGCATATAGCGAAATGACTTTGTTGTCGATCTATTTATGGAGTTAGGTTTGATTTTTCTTGACGAGTTGAGGCTCAAAATCGTCAGCACGATCCCGAGGTATTTCCAGTTCAAATGAACCGTAAGATGATTTTACAGTCTTACGAGAATAGCTATTCCTACAATTGGCTAGTGGGGGCTTCTAAATTCAATTTCAGCATTTAAAGCTGCTTCTGTCAGTTGTTTGAGGGGTGGGGTTAAGATACCGTTTTCACCAGTGAGGAGGGCTTGACTGTAATTGTTTTTAAAAACAGCTTTGAAATCAAAGTTGCTTGCCATGATGTGTCATTTCTTGTTTGATTCAGTTTATTGAAATGACACAGATTTTTGAATACTATTGAAAAAGCAGGTATTTATAACGTATATAAGTCCTACTTTTGCTAATCAAAGCGCAATATTGTATACTTCTGCTTAACTCGAAGCGGGTAATGTTCCTGCTTATCTTTTTTTATTTAGCTGATTGTGATTTATCTGTATTCAAGCTTCTGACTTGAATCATATCTTTGTAACTACAGAATTATTATTCCAAACCCGATTGATTAATCTCTTTGTTCTGTCACAAAAAGCTCACATGTTGAGTAAATCTTTTGAATATTTTAAATACTTGGCAAACTGCCAAAGCCGTAAATGGCGACGAAATTAATGTAAAAATGGTGCCTTTAAAACGTCAACAAAATACCAATGCTGGTTTAATTTGGGTTGATGTTGGGCAAATGGTTGAATTAGAAACAGGCGAGACATTTAACCTGAATCTAGATGGCAAAAGCTTCTATACTGGCCCAAACCAGCTATATCGCTTAGCCTAAAAGCAAAAAACAGCAGATGATCTGCTGTTTTTTTTTTTGCTTAATTTAAAGTCTACGTTTGCATGGTCTGGATGCGTATATTAATCAAATATGATGGTAAGTTTTTCTAAAGGCTAACGATTAGAAAGCTATGGACTAGTAAGACCAAATTTTTAATTTTAAATCACTCACAGATGGGTTTTCACCCATCTCTAATATTTGAGCTTGTTCTGCACGCCAGTCCCCTAAAACGATACGTGATTTGCCGTGCACATCATGTATTTGGGGGCGGTGGGTATGTCCATGAATCAGTAGATCGGCTTGCTCTAAAGCCTTTTCTACAGCTTCGGCATTTACATCCATAATGTCATAGGATTTAACTTGCTTGGTTTCTGTACTTTTTTTGCGGAAGCCATTGGCGATTTTTTGTCGAATGCTAAGCGGTAAGCTCTTTAAGAAACCTAAAAGCAAAGGATTACGAATCACTTTACGAAACTTTTGGTAAGACACATCATCGGTGCAAAGTAAATCGCCATGTTCGAGGCGAATTTTATAGTTGCTAATGTGGAGATAATCAACGTCTTGTAATAATTGACCGTGAAATTTATCTAAAAACTTTTGACCCAATGCAAAATCACGATTACCTACTTGGAAATAAATTTGATTTCCCAAAGCAGTAAAATCTTTTAGCGCTGCAATGATTTCATCTAACCAAGGGGCAGTGAAGTCATCACCAATCCACGCATTAAACCAATCACCTAAAATATACAGCTGGGTATGTTGAGTTTTGTATTGTTCTAACAAAGCTAAAAACCCCCGAACGAGTCGAGGGTGTTCAGGTGACAAATGTAAATCAGCGATAAACAGATAGGTCACGAATCTTTTCCTTATTCTAAAAATCCCTCCCAGCCTCCCTTTGGAAAAGGGAGGAGTTCCGACATTTATTTCATATTGAAACTCCCTCCTTTATTAAAGGAGGGTTGGGGAGAATTTAAAAATTATTCAGAAATGATTTTAGCTGATTCGATTACAACGTTCTCTAGAGGAACGTCTGCGTGGTAGCCACGGTTACCAGTACGAACGCTTTTGATTGCGTCAACAACGTCAAGACCTTCAACTACTTTACCAAATACTGCATAGCCCCAACCTTGCGCTGTTTTACCAGTGTGATTAAGGAAAGAGTTGTTTTTCACGTTAATGAAGAATTGAGCTGAAGCAGAGTGAGGTGCTTGAGTACGTGCCATAGCGATCGTACCAACATCATTGCTTAAACCGTTGTCAGCTTCGTTTTCAATAGAATCACGAGTTGTTTTTTCTTTGAAGTTTTCATCCATGCCGCCGCCTTGGATCATGAAACCATCAATAACACGGTGGAAAATCACGCCGTCATAGAAACCATCGCGAACATACTGTAAGAAGTTTTCAGCAGTTTTAGGTGCTTTTTCAGTGTTAAGCTCAAGAACAATACGACCTTTATTGGTGTTTAATTCGACTTGAGGAAAACTCATTGTGTAATCTCCTGTACATGGACATGAAAGCCATGGGTTTTTTGGTTGTGAGAAGCATAAGCAAACTGTAAACTACAAGGCAAGTAAAAACGTTACTTTCTTTGTTAAAAATAAAGAAAAGCGTTTTAATTATCCTAATTTTATCTTTATAGAAGTGATTTTATTACCATGAAGCCAAACGATGTTGTTTCATCCCTGCCTAACAATCCGACAACCAAGAACAATGCCCCTGTCGAAGCTGCGCAGCAGGAACAACAGCCAGGCTTAGATTTTGTACGTCAAGTCATTACAGATGATTTATCTGCAGGTCGTACCGAACAAGTTGTAACACGTTTTCCACCAGAGCCAAATGGCTACCTACATATTGGTCATGTAAAAGCTATTTGCCTAAACTTTGGTATTGCTCAAGAATTCGCAGGTCTATGTAACCTCCGTTTTGACGATACAAACCCGGATGCCGAAGAGCAAGAGTATGTAGACGGTATTGCCAATGACGTCAAATGGCTAGGTTTTGAGTGGAATGGCGAGCCACGTTATGCATCGAGCTATTTTGATCAGCTTTACGCTTGGGCAGTTCAATTGATTGAACAAGGTGATGCTTATGTGGATTTGCAAAGCCCTGAAGAAATCAAACTGAACCGTGGTAATTTTGTTGAGCCGGGTAAAAACTCGCCGCAACGTGATGCTAGCGTAGAAGAAAACTTAGCGCGTTTTGAACAAATGCGTAATGGTGAGTTGGGAGAAGGTCAGGCAGTACTACGTGCCAAAATTGACATGACTTCACCTAACATTCATATGCGTGATCCTATTTTGTATCGTATTTTGCATTCTGAACATCACCAAACTGGTGATAAATGGAAAATGTACCCAATGTACGATTATGCGCATCCATTATCAGATGCCATTGAAGGAGTTACGCATTCACTGTGTACACTTGAGTTTGTTGATCACCGTCCATTTTATGACTGGGTTGTAGAGAAAGTTAAATCACCATCTGTACCGCGTCAGTACGAATCAAGCCGCTTAAATGTAGATTACACCATTACCTCTAAACGTAAATTACGTAAATTGGTTGAAGGTGGATTTGTGAATGGTTGGGATGATCCACGTATGCCGACCGTTGTGGGTATGCGCCGTCGCGGCTTTACTCCAGAAGGTCTACGTGACTTCTGTAAACGTGTAGGTGTAACAAAAGTCGATGGCAGTATCGTAGATGTTGCAATGCTTGAATACTGCATCCGTCAGTCTTTAGAAAATACTGCTTCGCGTGGCATGGCTGTGTTGAATCCACTCAAAGTGACTTTAACTAACTTGCCTGAAGCAATGGATTTGGTACATGCACGTCATCCAAATGTAGACATGGGTGACCGTATTATTCCGTTGACTCAGGACATTTACATTGATCGTAAAGACTTTGAAGAAGTTGCACCTAAAGGCTTTAAACGTCTGATTCCGGGCGGTGAAGTGCGTTTACGTCATGCGTATGTGATTAAGTGCGATGAAGTGATTAAAGACGAGAACGGTGAAGTGGTTGAATTGAAATGTTCAATTGACCCTGAAACTTTAGGTAAAAACCCCGAAGGCCGTAAGGTGAAGGGCGTTGTACATTGGGTTTCTGCAAGCAAAGGTATTGCTGCGGAAGTTCGTATCTACGACCGTTTATTTACTGAGTCAGACCCTGAAGTGGGTGATGACTTCCTTGCTAACTTAAACCCTGAATCGCTGAAAGTGGTTCAAGCGGTGATTGAGCCTGCATTGGCAGAAGTAAAACCTGAAGACCGTTTCCAATTTGAACGTGAGGGTTACTTTGTTGCAGATCAGTTTGATCATACAGCAGAAAAACCGGTGTTTAACCGCATCCTAGATTTGAAAGACAGTTTCAAACCGGGTAAATAAAATCTTAGATTTTTAAAGGGATTCATCTTTGAATCCTATATAGATTAAGATCAAGTAGGTTAAAATTAAGCTCAACTTCGGTTGGGCTTTTTTCATGGTTGAGATGGTTCATTAAGGCAGTACAGAGGGAAAATAAGTGATCATTCGAAATAAAAATAATAGCTTTAAACTTTTATTTGCATGGCATGGCACGATACTCCCAAAAGTTATGCCTGCTTTAGCCGTCGTGGTGAGTTTGTCGGCGATTTTGGTGTATCTAAGTGCTGCGCACTACCTGAATACCCCCGAAGTTCCTGCCATCGGATTTACCATCTTTGGGGTGATTCTGTCGATTTTTTTGAGCTTTCGAAATACTGCCTGTTATGACCGTTGGTGGGAAGGTCGCAAGCTTTGGGGCTCATTGATTGCCAATACACGCCACATGATTCGTGATAGCCATGTCCTTGAAGATGAGCAAAGAACCGTGTTGATTTACCGCATCATGCTGTTTTGCAATTTGTTACGTGATCGCTTACGCCATGAATCACAAGATATTGCACATTTTAAAGATGGTGCAGCTTTGACGGATCAGCAATGGCAGCAATGTCGAGACAATATCAATGCGCCACAGTATTTACTTGAAATTATTCAAAAAGATTTAGTCAAAACTTATAAACAATGTCAGATTACAGATATTATTTACAGCACGCTTACACGTCATACTGTAGCAATGGGTGATATCCATGCAGGCTGTGACCGTATTATGACCACGCCACTACCATTTTCCTATTCGGTGCTTTTACATCGCGCGGTGTATTCATTTTGTCTGATTTTGCCGTTTAGCCTAGAGGCCAGTTTAGGGATTTGGACACCTGTTATTGTGGCTTTGATTGCATATTTATTTTTAGGTTTGGATGCGTTAAGTGCAGAGCTAGAAGAGCCTTTTGGCTTGCAGGAAAATGATTTACCGCTGGACTCGATTGTACGCAATATTGAGCGTGAAATGTTTAGCAGCCTAGAAGTTGAACTTCCGCCGCTGATTAAGACATTTAACAGTAACCTAAGATAAGTTCTTGGCCTAATTTTTAGATAAATTGGGCGATACGTACCAAGCATACTGATGCTGAAAAAAATCGTCCAAGTGTTGCATAAAGGCCTGTACTTTAGGCGGCACAAAATGTCGATGCGGAATTACCACATAGATTGCTGTGCTTTGAACAGGGATTGCAGGTAGAACTTGGATGAGTCGGCCAGATTGTAGATCGTCCTCCACATGCCAGATGGAGTGGTTCGAAATGCCTAAACCTGCAAGTGCTGCTTGGCGTACGCCTTCACCTGAGTTGATATGAAATTGCCCTGAAACAGGTATTTTTATGCTGTGTTGATCTTGGAAAAATGTCCAATGCTGCGAAACGCCCTTTGGGTATTTCTGCAAAATGCATTGGAGCATAGAGAGCTCTTCTAGAGAGCGAGGTTCGCCATGTTGTTTGATATAGCTAGGCGAGGCACACAAAATACGACGGTTTAAGCTGAGTGGTTTAGCAATCAGCGATGAGTCTTCTAGCTGTCCAATACGTATCGCAACGTCGATACCTGCGGAGACCAAATCTAAATTTTGATCGGTCTGTTCAATATCTAAAGTCAATGTTGGGTGTAGATTGGCAAAGGCTGCAAATACTGGCCCTAAGATACGATTTCCAAAAACTTCTGAACAGGTGATTTTTAATGTGCCACTGAGTTGTTGTGGTTCAGGCTGAAATTGGCCTAGCAGAGAATTAAATTGTTCGAGTAAGGGAAAACCTTGCTGCAATAAAACAGCACCCTCCTGTGTTAAATGTAGTTGCCATATAGTGCGATGAAATAAGCGCAGCCCTAAACTTTGTTCAAGTCTGTGTAGACGGCTACTAGCGACAGAAACAGAGAGATTGGCTTCTTTGGCAGCTTGACTGATTGAACCCAGTGCCGCCATTCGTGTGAATAAGTCGAAATCTTCAGTTAGCATTATCAATATAATCAAGAAAGTCTTTCTCGATATTCAGGGTTTTTCTGATAAATATCTGTGCCTATTCTGTGTATAAATTAAACACAGGAAATCACCATGAACTATCACAATCTAGGGCAATCTGGCTTACAAGTTTCAGAGTTCGGCTTTGGTGCAGGTACATTTGGCGGGCAAGGCCCTATTTTCTCTGCATGGGGGCAATCGAGTTTAAATGATGCCCAACGTATGATTGATCTGTGTATTGATCAAGGCGTGAATTATTTCGATACCGCAGATGCTTACTCAAATGGTGCCTCAGAGCAGATGCTCGGTGCATTACTTCAATCAAAACGCCAAGAGGTGATTATTTCCAGCAAAGTGGGTATCCGATTGAACGATGGAATCAATCAAGGTGGATATTCTAGAAGCTATTTAATACAAGCTGTGGAGGCGAGTTTAAAGCGTTTAGGCACAGATTATATTGATGTGCTGCAACTACATCAGTTTGATAGCACGACGCCACTTGAGCAGCTGATGCGCAGTTTGGATGACTTGGTACGTAGTGGAAAAGTTCGCTATATCGGTGCGTCGAATTTTTCAGGCTGGCAGCTCATGAAAGCTCAGTCGATTGCCCAACAGCAGGGCTATGAAAAGCTAAGTGTGCATCAAGTCTATTATTCTTTGATTGGACGTGACTATGAATGGGAGTTGATGCCTGCGCAGCATGATCAACAGATTGGTGCAGTGGTTTGGAGTCCGCTGGGCTGGGGGAGATTAACAGGAAAATTTGATCGTGAGCATGCGATTCCAAAGCAAAGCCGGCTGCATGAAACAGCACAATTCGCACCGCCAGTTCAACACGAGAAGTTATATGCGGTGTTAGATGTAATGCAAGAAATAGCCATGGAAACAGGGCACTCTATCCCGCAGATTGCATTGAATTGGCTGAAAACCAGACCGACAGTTTCTAGCATTTTGATAGGCGCACGTAATGAACAGCAACTGTTGGATAACCTTGCGGCGAAAGATTGGTCGTTAAGCGTAGAGCAGTTAGCCCGATTAGACGCAGTCAGTGCAGTGTATCCACCTTATCCATACTATCCCTATTGGAATGGGCAATTTACAGAGAAGAATCCCACGCTAGTGACATCAGCATTTATTACAGAACATACAGCTTAATAGGGCAATAACAATTCAGTGGTAGGCAATGATCAGTTCTCTGTGCTATCACTGAATAAAATTAAAATACTGTAGGAATGCTGATGAGTGTCGTGATTGAAACCCAGATGTTAATTCGTAAGTCCATCAATATCGTATTTAATGCTTTTGTTGATCCTTTAATAACACAGCATTTTTGGTTTAGTGCATCGAGTGGCTATCTAGAAGAAGGTAAAACCGTGCAATGGACTTGGCAGAAATATAATGCAGTCGCCGATGTAGACGTGCTGAGTATTAAGGAAAACAAATTAATTCAAATACAGTGGGGAGAACCAAAAACTCAAGTCGATTTTATTTTTGAGCAGATTAGCCCGATGGAAACCTACGTTCGTATCAAAAATTCAAAGATTCCTCTGCAAGGTCAGGCATTAATTGATTTTATTATCGATAGTACAGGTGGTTTTACAACGGTTTTGGATGCAGCCAAAATTTATTTAGAACATGGCCTGCAAAGCAATTTGGTTGAAGATAAATTTCCACCTTTTAGCAATGCGAACTTTTAGCAATGTGAAGAGTGACCAAAATTAAGCATGACATCTGATACGCCGTAAGGAAAAGCTTGTGTATTAGCGCAGTATTTCTAAGCAATGTGCTGATGTATTGAAATTTGATAAAGCCACGGTTCAATGCTGCTGCAGTGAATTAACGATTTTTATGTTCTTCACGCTTTAAATAGGTATAAACCGGCATCTGCATTTTGGCTTTTTCGCGCAGTTTCTTTTTGATATAGAACACCAGTGCAAAGCAAGTAGTGGTCACGGTCAGCATCATACTGCTCATAAAACTCATCAGAGAACTGACATAGCCAATCGTGGTGAGTCGGTTCATCATACGGAACACTTGAGGACTACTTTCAACGCCGGTAATAGCCCATGTGCATAAGTGTTCACAGTTATTAATAATCAGATGATAGTTGTTTTCATGCATGCGAGAGCGCATACGACGCACCACTTTACGACCTTTAAATTTTGGATTGCTATATGACTGAACGATAATTTTTTTGCCGTGGCTGAATTTTTCGATCGAAGTCATTTCAATTGGATGTTTTTTGAAAAGGTGTGCAAAACCAGAGTAGTGAATGACTCTACCGCGGCCGGCATATATGCCATGATGGCTATAACCGAAGTGTTTAACAATAAGATGTGTTCCAAGAGGAAAACCATCTTTCTGCACGTGCATGAATTTACCAGTCCTACTTTAAATCCGAATTATTTTTAAAGATTAGTCTACTTTTAATCTGTGAATTAATCGACTATTTTAGCGATGATTTAGCTAAAATTTGTTCGATTTTTAACGCACGCTATGGATAGGGTCATGCTTGGTGTTCAATCAACCTCAATGTTTAAAAAAATGCGCTTTATGATGCTGCTCGGTCTGATTTTCTCACCGACTATTTCCTATGCCAATATTCAAGCGAAACGTGTCAGTCAGCCCATTGCCGTGGATGTGGTTGAAATTTCGGATCTGAGTCAACTGAAGCTCTATTTATATAATGCAGAGCAGCAGCCATATCGAGACTTACAGCGTTTAAAGCAGGCATTAGCGCGTAAATGTAATACGATGAACTTCGCAATGAATGCAGGGATGTATCATGCAGATTTAGCGCCTGTTGGTCTTTACGTTGAAAATGGGCTGCAGAAAAAAGCCTTGAATCGTGCAACACGAGGCTTTGGCAATTTCTTAATTCAGCCGAATGGTGTTCTAGCATGGAATGACAAGCAAGCGGTGATATTAACTACACAAAAATATGCTTCCACAAATTTTAATGCACGTTATGCGACGCAGTCAGGCCCGATGCTAGTGGTAGATGGAAAAATCAATTCAAACTTTATCCCACAGTCAGATTCATTGAAAATCCGCAATGGTGTGGGGATCAAAAACGGCAAGTTGTATTTTGTGATCAGTCGTGAAGGCGTGTCGTTTTATGCATTTGCACAATATTTTAAGCAGCAATTATCGATTAACAATGCCTTGTATTTAGATGGATCTGTGTCTAGTGCAGATATTCAAGTATTGAATAGACATGATTCAAGTTTGAAAGCTTTAGGGCCAATTGTAGCGTATACAACAGCATTTCAATGCAAACAATAAAAGCCCGAATGGTCGGGCTTCATGTATACAGTCTTTAGATTGATAGCAACTACTGTTTATTTGCCGACTAAACCTAAAAAGGTACTTTGGGTTTGGCACATTTGAATGGCTTGTTCTTTAGATTGTTGCTTGATACTTTCTTCAAACTGTTTTTTCTGTTCTTTGATTTGCTCTTCGTTTAAGCCCATTTGTTTCGATAAGGCTTCGAGTTTATCCCAAGATTCTTCGCATTCTTTGGGAATTTGGCTACAAGCACTTAGACTAAGTATGCAGCAGGCGATTAGGCAAATTGTTAATTTATTCATGTTCATTCCTTTAGTTTTTATATCAATGCTGTTTAGAGGTCTTCGGCATCATATTTGATGCAATATTAGGTTTTATTGTCGTGTGTTTAAAAATTAGACATCACTGAGTTGCCTTGGAGCATAGCATAAAAGCTGTAAATAGCGATGTGGCCAATCCACAAAACCTAATCTGTAAATAAGCGGCATACTTTTGATTAGACTAAAAAATGAAAAAGGCACTCTGTAAAACAGAATGCCTTGTTTGAACATTGAATGTTCAGACTCTACTGTAGAGGTAGATGCTGGATTTCATTTAATTCCTTACGGCTATAACCGCGCGAAGCGAGCACTTTTTTAATACCGAGGATAACATCTTCATCTGTTGCCTTTGTAAGAGCAGCAATAAGCTGTTCATTGGTTTTACAAGAGCAATCATTTTCAACACAGGCAATTTGATTCTTATGCCCGTTTTGCTGTTCATTAGCGAACAACTTATGCCAAAAACTCATAGAGCCTTCATTTGCGACCTAACATAGGACGAAATATAACCAATCCAATAAATAAAGCAAGACTACTAAAGTGAAATTTTAGCCACTTGAATCATCATTTTTTCGATTGGACTTTTAGAATCTTTGCCTAATTGATATAAAAAGGCATCCATTACACCGCATGTGGCGAGAAAATAAAGCTTTTTTGGTATATAAAAAAGGAGCTTTTAGAAAGCTCCTTTTATGACAACAACATGACTTGAAATAATTTGTTTAAATCTTCTCAAGAAACACACCAGACTCTACATGGTGTGTATAAGGGAATTGATCAAACAAGGCGAATTTGCTGATTTTATGCGTTTGTGAAAGCAGTTTAAGATTGTCATGCAAAGTATCTGGGTTGCATGAAATATAGATAATGCGTTCAAAACGTTGCAACAGTTTTAGTGTTTCATCATCGATGCCTGCACGCGGTGGATCGACAAATACCGTATCGAAGTTATAGCTTGAAATTTCAATTTCAGCTTCTTCAAGGCGGCGGAATGTACGTTCAGCATTGTAGGCTTGGGTAAACTCTTCAGCTGATAGACGAGCCACTTGGATATTATTAATGCCATTTTGCTCAATATTCCACTGTGCTGCATAGACTGAAGACTTGGCTAATTCTGTTGCCAAAACGCGATTAAAGCGTGTTGAAAGAGGCAGCGTGAAATTACCATTACCACAGTAGAGCTCAAGTAAGTCTTTGTCTGAATGATCGGCAGCCTGACACGCCCATTCCAGCATTTTTTGACATACGCCAGCATTGGGCTGCGTGAAGCTACTTTCGATTTGTTTGTACTGATATTTACGGTCAAACACTTGGAGTTCTTCAATCACATAGTCATCAGTCAAAATCACGCGCTGACCACGACTACGACCATAAATCTTGATATTGAGCTTTTCAGACAGCGCTTTGGCAGCAACTTCCCATTCAGCATTGAGCGGGCAGCGGTAAACCAATGAAACCAGCATTTCACCTTTCAGCGTCGCTAAGAAATGAACCTCAAATAAACGGCTCGATAAGATCTCTTGCGCCTTGAGTTCATTTAATAATATTGGCATTAAATCATTAATGCTTTTATCTGCAATCGGGAAATCTTTAATTTCGACAACTTGTTTTTCATTGTCTGCATTGCGTTCAAACATTGCATAGAACATATCATTTTCAGTATGCCAAATTCGGAATTCCGCTCGCATACGAAAGTTTTGTTCAGCAGAAGGAAAAACTTCTAAAGAGGGAGGGTTATATTCTGAAAATTGAGCCGAAATGCGGGCAACTTTGGCATCAAGTTGTTGCTGATAAGTTGAAGTCATATGCAGTAAAAAATCGCAAACATATTAAAAAAAGTCATGTTAGCAAAATTCACCTTATAAGACTAAATTAATTCCACTTTTGGCTGTATTTATCTGTCGAGAAAATGAGTCTGAATGCGCTAAACAGAATATTTATCTAGGGGTAGTTAAAAAACGCTCAATCTTTATGGAACATTCATAAAGATTGAGCTAAGTGAGGAACTGATTAGTTGGAGTTCAATTCAGTGTTTAATTCATCGTCATTAAGCTGGCATTACCACCGGCTGCCGCAGTATTGACACTGATTGCCCGCTCAATCACGAAACGCTCTACAGGGATGTCATATTGGCCTGAAGCTAAATGCGTAATGCCAATAATTGCACCTTCACGAGATGCAATGACTTGTTGAATTTTTAATAACTCAGCTTTTTCACCATGGTGTAAAACCGCATCAAAATTGCCATGATAAATATCCGTGATCACTTTAAATTGGTCCACGAGGATTTTCGGCATGCTATTTAAGTGTTTCAACACAAAAGTATTGTCTGCAAGTACCATTGGTTGACTACCCACCGATAAAATCGCAGCAATTTGATTCAGTTGATCTGCATCATTATTGGCTAGTGAAAGTACACCTTTACGTGCCAAAATGGCATATTGGTTGTTTTCACCAGTTGGGCCTTGCAGTTCAAAACTTTGTCCTGCGGCTATGGCCTGCGGTGCTTGAATGGCAATGCCTGCAAAATGTTGCTTCGCCCAAGCGTTAAAAGCTTCATATGCAGGGAAGTGTGCAGCTTGTGTTTCTGCCTGAGCAGCATAAGGTGTAGCCAATTTTTTCTCAGAAATTTGATGCATTAAACGGTAAAGATATAAAGGACCGCCAGCTTTTGGACCTGTACCTGATAAGCCTTCGCCGCCAAAGGGTTGTACACCAACCACAGCACCTACAATATTACGGTTAATGTACAGGTTGCCGACTTCTGCATGACCGATGACTTTTTGAATCGTGTCATCAATACGTGTATGCAAGCCCATGGTTAAACCATAACCTTTGACATTAATTTGTGTTAATAGGTTTTCAATCTCACCATATTTGTAGGTGATTAAATGCAATACTGGCCCAAAAACTTCGCGTTCTAAATCATTTAAATTTGGCAGTTCAATCAAAGTTGGTGCAACGAAAGTTCCCGTACTTAAGGCATTGTCATCAGCATTAAACATGATTTGATGTACTGGATAGCCTTTGCTACGCATCTTCTCAATATGTTTTTCAATATTTTGCTGTGCTTCAAGGTCGATCACTGGGCCAATGTCAGTTGCTAAAAGTGCAGGATTTCCGACACGAAGTTGCTCCATGGCACCTTGTAACATGGTACGGACAACGTCCACATTATCTTCTTGCACACAGAGAATACGTAGGGCAGAACAGCGTTGACCGGCACTATCATAAGCTGAGTTAACGACATCTAATACCACTTGTTCTGTCAATGCTGATGAGTCAACAATCATGGCATTTTGACCGCCAGTTTCAGCAATCAAAACCACGCTTTCGCCAAATTGGTTTAAACGCTGTGCCACGGTTTTTTGCAAGATACGTGCGACTTCAGTGGAGCCTGTAAACATAATGCCTTGGATACGTGAGTCAGCACTGAGTTTGGCACCAATGGTTTCGCCACGCCCAGGAAGGAGTTGCAATACATCAAACGGAACACCTGCTTCCCATAAAATATGTACAGCTTGAGCAGCAATCAGTGGCGTTTGTTCAGCAGGCTTGGCAATCACGGTATTACCTGCAACCAAGGCTGCAGCAATTTGACCTGTGAAAATAGCAAGCGGGAAGTTCCATGGGCTAATGCACAGCACAGTACCTAGGGGTTCAATTTGCGTATTCTCTGCTAGATCAATTATTTGAGCTGCATAATAACGTAGGAAATCTACAGCTTCACGGACTTCAGCAATAGCATTGGCATAAGTTTTACCACTTTCACGTGACAACAACACCATCAGAGATTGCAATTGTGCTTCCATCAAATCCGCCGCACGGTTTAAGCATGCTGCACGCTGATCTTTGTCTAAAGTTTTCCATGAAGCTTGGGCATTTACCGCATTATTGAGAGCGATTTCCGCTTGTTCTAAACTGGCTTCGCTGACACTACCGACCACATCACTACGGTTTGCAGGGTTTGTAATGTTGATACTTGCAGTATGAATTTCTTCTAAATTAGCGCCCATTGCACTAGCATGCCACTGGGTATGTGCATGCTGTACTGCCGTGGTATTGAGCTGAGATAAGTCGCGATCATTGGCTAAATCGAGTCCTTTTGAGTTGCGACGTTCTGAGCCATACAAATCTTGCGGAAATGGGATGGATGGATGCTTAGCGCCAGTCACACCTTCTTTTTCAGCAGCCGCTAATATCGTCTGTCTTGGATTTTCAATTAAATCTTCAATTTTTAAATTTTTATCTGCAATACGGTTAACGAAAGAAGTATTCGCACCATTTTCCAGTAAACGTCGAACTAAATAGGCCAATAAGGTTTCATGGTTACCCACCGGTGCATAAATACGACATGGCACCCCCAGTTTGTTGTCAGACTTTGAACCCACCACTTGTTCATAGAGGGGTTCACCCATGCCGTGAAGGCACTGGAATTCATACTGGCCTGGATAGTAAAGCTCTGGCTGTGCTAATTGGTAGATCGTAGCAACAGTTTGCGCATTGTGTGTTGCAAACTGAGGATAAATTTGCTCAGGTGCTGCCAAGAGTTTTTTAGCACATGCAATATAAGACAGGTCGGTATGAACTTTGCGCGTAAATACAGGATAGTCACTCATACCTTCAATTTGCGCTTTCTTAATTTCGCTGTCCCAGTATGCACCTTTCACCAAGCGAATCATTAAACGTTTTTGGCTACGCTTAGCGAGGTCAATAATATGGTCGACCACATAGAAACAGCGTTTTTGGTAGGCTTGAATCACAAATCCAATGCCTTTCCAATCCGCTAATTTAGGCTCAAAACACAGGCGTTCGAGTAGTTCCAAAGAAATTTCTAAACGGTCAGTTTCTTCAGCATCAATGTTTAGACCAATATTGTAATGCTTGGCTAATACTGCAAGTTCAAGCACTTTGCCATAAAGTTCGTTATGCACACGGTCGATCTGTGAACGTTGGTAGCGCGGGTGTAGGGCAGATAATTTGATCGAAATGCCTGCTCCGTTATAAACATCTTTACCTTCAGAGGCTTGACCAATCGCGTGGATCGCATCGGTATAGTCTTGATAATAACGTTCTGCATCAGGTTCAGTTAATGCTGCTTCACCTAACATGTCATATGAATAACGGAAGCCTTTGTCTTCTAATACTTCTGCATGTTTAATCGCTTCATTGATGGTCTCGCCTGTGACAAACTGTTCGCCCATCATACGCATAGCCACGTCGACAGCTTTACGGATAATGCCACGACCACTGCGTGCTAAAATACCCGTCAATAGACTAGAAAGACTTTTTTGTTGAGGGGTTTCCATTAGTTTACCCGTCAGCATTAAACCCCAAGCAGCAGCATTTACGAACATGAGGCTACTTTGGCCAACATGATCTTTCCAGTTACCTTGGTTGATTTTATCTTTGATCAGTAAATCACGCGTTGCTTTGTCTGGAATACGGAGTAGCGCTTCGGCTAAACACATGAGCGCGATGCCTTCCTGAGAAGACAATGAAAACTCTTGTAGCAAGCCTTGCACAATGCCTGCTTTACCTGTACCGCTTTTACGTTCACGTAATGAATGGGCTAAAAAAGCCAATTGTTGAATTTGATCGCTGATCGGGGAAGGGATTTCACTGTGTGCTAATAAGTTTTCAATACACTCAGTTTCAGCACGACGCCATGCTGTATTAATCGATTGTTCAAAGCTATTCTTGTCTTTAAATTCAATGATGTAGTCATCGCTTCCCGTGACTTCAAATACTTTTCCATTCATGTTTCAATTTTCCGTGTCAAAGTTCTATGACGAGCAAATAAATCTTGAGCTTGATCCTTTATTTAATTTATCATCACAGAATATTTAGCGAATAACTCACTATAGTTTTAATAATATTTAGAGAAAAATTCAGATGAGTGGCCCATATTTGAGCTTAGACCGTATAGATATTCGAATTTTAGAGCTGCTGCAAGAAGACGGAAAATTGTCCAATATTAAGCTTGCGGAAATGGTGAATTTATCACCCACTGCGGCGTTGGCACGTGTGCAAAAATTATCGAAAGAGGGCTTTATTTTAGGCTATGAAGCACGTTTAAATCCGGTCTTACTCAACAATGGATTTGTGGTTTTTGTGGAGATTTTACTAGATAAAACTACACCCAATGTATTGGAAGATTTTTCGGATGCAGTGCGTCAAATTCCAGAAATCGTAGAATGTCACATGATCAGCGGTGGTTTTGATTTTGTGGTGAAAATACGCTGCGCAAATATGGAAGAATTTAGAAAAATTTCAGGGCAGGTACTTTGGCAATTACCTGGTATCAAGGAAACGCGTAGTTATCCTGTGATGGAAGTGATCAAAGAAAGTATGCAAATTAAGCTGAAACCTGCGGCTCGGCCGAAGTAGCTAATCATCAATAATTGAGTATAAAAAAGGGGCATTTAGCCCCTTTTTAGTGTCAAAAATTTTAGATTTCAGACATTTCTTTTTGATATTGCGCTTCGGCTTTTTCAAAGCGTTCAACCACATCCGCCTCTGGTGCTTTACCCAATAAGCTCACGACAACGATACTGATTGCAGAGAAAATAAAGCCTGGAATGATTTCGTATAAACCAAGGTGGCCTAAGTAGTTTTTCCACACGATGACAGTCACAGCACCTACGATCATGCCAATGATTGCTCCGTTAAGCGTCATACGTTTCCACAGCAATGAAAGAATAATCAGCGGGCCAAATGCAGCACCGAAACCTGCCCATGCATAAGCCACTAAGCCTAAAACTTTACTTGCAGGGTTCATTGCAAAGGTGATTGCAAATACAGCAATTGCCAAGACCATCGCACGTCCAATCCAAACCAATTCTTTTTGCGATGCATTTTTACGAATAAAACCTTTGTACAAATCTTCCGTCAAGGTTGTTGAACATACCAATAACTGACAGCTAAGTGTGCTCATCACCGCAGCTAAAATTGCGGCTAAAATAATCCCTGCAATCCACGGATTGAATAGAATTTTAGTCAATTCCATAAATACCGTTTCAGGGTTGGCATTAACGACGCTTGCCAGTTCTGAGTGAACTTGGAAGTAAGCAATACCGATATAACCGGCTGCTACAGCACCGCCTAGACATAGGATCATCCATGTCATACCAATGCGTCGTGCATTCGGAATGGATTTAACAGAATCGGCTGCCATAAAGCGAACCAAAATATGCGGCTGACCAAAATAGCCTAAGCCCCATGCCATGCTGGATAAAATCGCAACTGTACTTAAACCTTCAAATAAATTAGAAGCTTGTGGGCGAGCTGTTTCCAAAACAGCAGCAAGATTTTGACTGTTATCACCTAAAGCAAGGTAGGCGATGATCGGTGTGATCAGCAGTGCAAAGATCATCAGACCCGCTTGGAAAGTATCGGTCCAACTGATCGCTAAGAATCCACCAATACAGACATAGCTGATGGTTGCAATTGCACCAATCCACAGTGCTGTTGTGTAGTTCCAACCGAATAAACTTTCGAAAAGTCGTGCGCCAGCCACCATGCCAGAAGCACAGTAAATCGCAAAGAACACTAAAATCACTACAGCTGAAATGATACGTAAAATCTTTTTACGGTCTGCAAAACGGCTCGTGAAATAATCGGGCAGGGTCAGGGCATTATTTTGATATTCGGTATGAACACGCAAGCGACCAGCAACGATCAACCAGTTCAACCAAGCACCGATAATTAAGCCGATTGCAATCCAAGCTTCGGAAAGACCAGATAGATAAATTGCACCAGGGAGACCCATGAGTAGCCAACCACTCATGTCGGATGCACCTGCTGAAAGTGCAGTCACAACACTTCCTAAACTTCGTCCACCTAAAATGTATTCGTCAAAGTTATGCGTAGCTTTGTAGGCACACAAACCAATGGCAAGCATTGCAAGAATATAAAAAATAAAGGTGACTAATGTCGGGTTTAAATGGCTCATAGGCGGTTCATCCTTAATGAAAGCAAATCATCTCTGTCCTAGATGAAAATTTGTACTTCTGTCGTAAATCGCAGATTCAAGCACGATTTAAAAATTACACTCTGTAACCTTTAAGCATATTTTATGTATATTTTGTGTAAATACTATTTTTTCTTATTACAAATCGAATTTTTTTATTGTGCTGCTGAAATGTTGTACAGAAGGGAATTTAAATTTTGAAATATAAATCTACTTAAGACTTTTCATCACAAAAAGAGAACTAATGAAATTAGGTAAAAATTACACAATGTTACATGGTGAACAAGAAATGTGCATTTGAAATATTTGGTTGCAAATGTGCATCACATCATCTGTAGTGAGATGATTTGAACAGGTCGAATATGAGGTATGCACAGTCTTGGTGCGTAATTAGAGGGAATGCGCAGTGACAACGGTTCAAATGGAAAAAACGAGAATAGAGCATGATTTATTGGGGGATAAAGCAGTCCCGCAGTCATGTTATTACGGTATACATACATTGCGTGCCATCGAAAACTTTCAAATATCAAAGCAGCATGTCGGACAAAATTTAAACTTTGTACGCGCTATTGCTCAGGTAAAAAAAGCGTCAGCAGAAACCAATTATCAATTTAACTTAATACAAGATGATATTCGCCAAGCGATTCAGCAGGCCTGCGATGCATTGATTGATCATCCAGAACATTGGCAGCCTGCATTTCCAATTGATATTTATCAAGGTGGAGCAGGCACTTCTATTAACATGAATGCCAATGAAGTCATTGCCAATATTGCCCTTGAGTCGCTCGGAGATGCTAAAGGCAGTTATCAACGGATTCATCCAAACGATCATGTTAATAAGTCACAATCCACCAATGATGTCTATCCAACAGCGCTGCGTCTAGCAACATTTAGCGCTTTTGATGCTTTATTTGTGGTTTTAAATCAGCTAATTGGAAGCTTACATATTAAAGCCGATGAGTTTAAACATGTAATCAAAATGGGGCGTACACAGTTACAAGATGCTGTTCCGATGACTTTGGGGCAAGAATTCCGTGCATTTGCAACATTATTAAAAGAAGATTTGAAGTTAATTGAGCAAAATCGACAGCTTCTATTGGAAATTAATTTAGGTGCGACGGCAATTGGCACTGGCGTGAATTCTCCTGCGGGTTATGCAGCGAAGGCCGTTGAAAATCTAGCTCATTTGACCGGTCTAAAATTGCAAGGTGCAGAAGACTATGTCGAAGCAACCAGCGATTGTGGCGTATTTATTTTATTATCGAGTTGCTTAAAACGTTTAGCTGTCAAACTTTCTAAAATTTGTAATGACTTACGTCTTTTAAGTTCAGGGCCACGAACAGGTTTAGCGGAAATTCGTTTACCTGAGTTACAAGCAGGTTCGTCGATCATGCCTGCAAAGGTCAATCCTGTGATCCCTGAAGTGGTCAACCAAATTGCATTTCGAGTAATGGGGAATGATTTAACCATTACTTTGGCCGCAGAAGCGGGGCAATTACAATTAAATGTCATGGAGCCGGTGATTGCATTGTCCATGAATGAATCAATTGAGCTTTTGGTGAATGCGGTGAAAACTTTAGACAGCAAATGTATTCAAGGGATTCAGGCAAATGAGCAAGCGTGTTTTGATGCTGTGATGCGTAGTGTAGGTATTGTGACCTTACTCGATCCATATTTAGGTCATGCAAAATGTGATGAAATCGGCAAGCAATGTATTGCCGAAAATAAAACCATTCGCCAAGTGGTTTTAGAGCAAGAGCTGTTAACTGTAAGTCAATTGGATGAAATTTTCTCGATTGAAAATTTAGTTTCTGAAGTGACACCATTTAGTATGCCACTCGCTCAAGTGAGTTAAATGCTTATTTAAGACTTTTAAATAGCCCCATGATGAGTAAATGACGAAGGTTAATCCTTCGTTTTTTATTTGAAGAAATTAGTGGTAAATCTAGAAAACTAATCTGATGGCAGTGATGTTTTAGATTTCTAAAAGAAAGTATTAGGTTGAGAATAAAACGCTATATTTGCTTAGGATTGTAATTATTGTTCTATATATAGTCATGAAGGTTTGGATGAAAAATTTAGTGCATAGATAAAGTCAGAAAAGCTTTAACTTGCCCAAAAAAGGATGTAATCGAAGTACAATAGGTTTTTTATCATGTTGTAGATAGTCAGATGTTTAATAAGTTAGTCGATTTATTCAAAGGCGCTAAAGAGTCGCCTGAGCAACTTTACTTAGAACAATACCACATTCAATATGATGAAACTCAGGGCTATATCATTGAAGGCGTAGTTTTAAATACTTTGTCTGAACGTATGGAATATTTGTCGAATAGAAAAATGACAAATTTCGATGATTTAAAACAGCTCTATGCGACTGCAATGATTATCAATGAAAAAATAGACTTGGAAATTGCAAATCAACGCTTTGTTGCACGATTAGGCAATACTGAAGAAAATCTGTTGCAATTTAAACATTATGTCAAACTATTGAATGATTATTATCGTCAATTCATCCGTGATCGTAAGTAAGTGAATGGACTGCAGTGTTTGAGTTTGATGGGTGCGTTAAGGGTACTCATCAATAGAAAATACAATCACAAATCCACATTGGTTAAAACACTGTATATAGTTGCTTAAATCTCGGAATGTAAAAAGCATCGTGTTAATATGATCACCAAGTGATTAAAACATTAAAAGCTATTTACATCATGTTCCAGCAAGAAATTTCACAACTCAATCTTAAACAGCTTAAAGCTGGCGAAAAGCGGTGGGTCGGAAACTTACAAGGCTCATCTGCTGCATTATTATTTAAAGAAATTAGCAAACAATCCAAACAGTTGTTTGTGATTGTTGCACGTAATAATCAGCATCTCGGGCAGTTAGAAAGTGAGCTGGAATTTTACGGAATTAAGCCAACTATTTTCCCAGATTGGGAAATTTTACCTTATGACCGGCTGTCGCCACATCAAGACATTGTTTCTGAACGCTTGGCGATTTTGTCCAATATGCCACAGCAAGGTGTGTTGTTGGTTTCAGCAACAACTTTAGCGCAGCGAGTTGCACCGGCATCTTGGGTATTAGGTGAACACTTTGATATTAAAGTGGGTCAAAAATTTGATATCGAACAACAAAAATTAAGATTAGTACAAGCGGGCTATCACTTGGTGGATACCGTTTATGATCATGGTGAATTTGCAGTACGCGGTAGCATCATGGATATTTACGCTTCGGGACAAAGTTCACCGATTCGTGTTGACTTATTTGATGATGAAATCGATACCCTCAAATTCTTTGATCCTGAAACTCAGCGAACCACCCAAAACTTAGATCATTTTACGGTTTTACCTGCAAAAGAATTTCCATTAAAAGAAGCGCGGTCACTGTTTCGTGATCGATATGCGGAAAATTTTCCGACGGCAAATCCAAAGAAAAATCCAATTTATCAGGATGTACAAGATGGTATAGCTTCACCGGGTATTGAGTTTTATTTTCCGTTGTTCTTCTCTGAACAAGCCATGAAAGAGCAAAGTACGCTATTTTCGTACTTACCAGAGAGTGGCATTGTCATTACAGATAAAGCTATTGATGACACATTGATTCAGTTTTGGTCGGATATTGTGCGTCGTTATGAAGACCGCCGTCATAATGTCGACCAACCGATTTTGCCGCCAGAGCAGATTTTCCTACAACCAAATCAGGTTTTAGAACAATTAAATCTCTGCCGTCGTATTGTGGCTTCGCCTGAGGCTTTTGATGAACGCAATGGCGTGATCAATCTTGCAGCTGAGATTCCACCCCGATTACCTGTCGATCCAAAACGTGAAAAACCATTTTCTGCGGTTAAGCAGTATATCGATGCGGCAAATTATCCGGTACTTTTAGTGGCTGAAAGCGCTGGTCGACGTGAAACTTTAAAAGATGCATTGCGTCCAAGTTTGGGTGATATCCCGACGGTCGAAAGTTTTAATGATTTTATGCATTCTATGCATGCGATTGCGATCACCAATGCGCCCTTAGATCGTGGTTTATTGTTAACTGACAAGCTCAGTGTAATTTCTGAAAATCAGCTTTATGAACACCGTGTGGTTCAACGTCGTCGTAAACGCCAACAGGAAGTATCAGAAGAGTTCCTAGTTCGTAGTTTAACCGAGCTAAGTATTGGCGCACCAGTGGTTCATATTGATTATGGTGTGGGGCGATATGCAGGTTTAATTACCTTGAGTATCGATGAGCAAGACCATGAATTTTTGCAGTTAGACTATGCCGATGCAGCCAAAGTGTATGTCCCTGTGACAAACCTGCATTTAATTAGCCGATATAGCGGTGGTGACCCAGATCTAGCACCATTACATAAATTGGGCACAGATGCATGGTCTAAAGCCAAACGCAAGGCTTTAGAGCAGATCCATGATGTGGCGGCAGAACTTTTACATATTCAAGCCCGTCGTCACTCGAAGCCGGGTTATGGATTTGAACTGGATCAAAGTCTGTATATGCAGTTTGCCAGTGGCTTCGCCTATGAAGAAACTTTAGACCAAGCCAATGCTATTGAAGCGACACTGTATGACATGCAACAAGCGAAGCCGATGGATCGCTTGGTTTGTGGTGATGTCGGTTTTGGTAAAACAGAAGTGGCCATGCGTGCTGCATTTGTGGCAGTACAAAATAACAAACAAGTGGCTGTACTTGTGCCAACCACGTTGTTGGCGCAGCAGCACTACGAGTCTTTCAAAGACCGTTTTGCGGACTGGCCTGTACGTATTGAAGTCCTTTCACGCTTTGGTTCATCAAAATCACATACCAAAACCATTGAAGACCTCGCAGAAGGCAAAGTGGATATTGTGATTGGCACACATAAAATCTTGCAGGAAAGTGTGCAATTTAAAAATCTCGGCCTCATGATCGTGGATGAAGAGCACCGTTTTGGTGTACGTGATAAAGAGAGAATTAAAGCCTTACGTGCCGATGTTGATATGCTAACGCTAACTGCAACGCCTATTCCACGTACGCTGAATATGGCTTTTAGTGGTATGCGTGATCTATCTATTATTGCAACGCCACCTGCCCGTCGTCTTGCTGTGAAAACTTTTGTGCAAGAACACACTGGGGATTCGATTAAAGAAGCCATCTTGCGTGAACTATTACGTGGCGGGCAAGTGTATTTCTTACACAATGAAGTCGAGACCATTGAACGTACGGCAGAAACTCTACGTGAATTGGTTCCTGAAGCCCGAGTTGCGGTAGCACATGGTCAAATGCGTGAGCGTGAGCTAGAGCAAATCATGCAGCAGTTCTATCACAAAGAATATAACGTGCTGGTGTGTTCAACCATTATTGAAACTGGGATTGACGTGCCAAACGCCAATACCATTTTGATTGAGCGTGCAGATAAACTGGGACTTGCGCAGTTGCACCAATTACGTGGTCGTGTCGGTCGATCGCACCATCAAGCATACGCCTATTTACTTGTACCTTCGCTCAAAGGCTTAAAGGGTGATGCTGAAAAACGCCTAGATGCCATTTCTCGTGCATCGACTTTGGGTGCGGGCTTCATGTTGGCTACAGAAGACTTAGAAATTCGTGGCGCAGGTGAGTTGCTGGGTGAACAGCAAAGTGGCTCAATGCAAACCATCGGTTATAGCCTGTATATGGAAATGCTTGAAAAAGCCACCAAAGCCATTCAAAAAGGTAAAACGCCTAACTTTGACTCTCCATTGTCATTAACGGCTGAAATTAGCATGCACATGCCAGCCTTAATTCCAGATGATTATTTAGGTGATGTACATCAACGGTTATTGTTCTATAAACGCATTAGTAATACGGATACTCAAGAGAAACTCGATAACATTCGTATGGAGTTAATTGATCGTTTCGGCTTGCCGCCGCAAGCAGTCAAGCAATTATTCTCTGTCCATCAGTTGCGTTTAAAAGCGGAACAATTGGGTATCACAAAAATTGATATCAGCTCACATGGCGGCAGTATTGAGTTCTCGCCAGATACACCAGTTCAAGCCATATCGATCATTCAAATGATGCAAAAGCATCCGACTTTCTTCCGAATGGAAGGTGGACAGCGTCTAAAAGTGATGGTCATGCTCGAAGAATATGACAAACGCATTCAATTTATAAATGACTTATTAGACAGTTTGCTGAAGGAATTGGCGCCAAATCAATAGATTTGGCGTATAAATTGCTTGTTTATAATGAGTAGATTTTCATGCGTGTTTTTTATATAGAAGAAACGCTTGATTTTTTTGAAAAATTTATTAGAGTCATAAGCACGCAACGTTTTATTCAAATGCAGTTTATTTGTAATGAAACGTTCTGTACAGAATATTCACACCCATAAGGATGTGATAGTATTAGCCATCATTCTAATTTTGCATCATTTATAAAGATATGTTTAGTTTACATCCACAACTTGCTCAAGATACGTTTTATGTAGGCGACTTTCCTCTGTCAACATGTCGTTTGATGAATGATATGCAATTCCCGTGGCTTATTTTGATTCCACGTGTTCCGGGAATTACAGAGCTTTATGAATTAAGTCAGGCAGACCAAGAGCAGTTTTTACGTGAGTCAAGCTGGTTATCAAGCCAATTGTCACGTGTATTCCGTGCAGACAAAATGAATGTAGCTGCATTGGGTAATATGGTTCCACAATTACATTTTCATCATGTTGTTCGTTATCAAAATGATGTGGCTTGGCCGAAACCAGTTTGGGGTACGCCAGCAGTTCCTTATAACAATGATGTCTTGGCACACATGCGCCAAACACTGATGCTTGCACTACGTGGTCAAGGTGATATGCCTTTTGATTGGCGTATGGACTAATCCCGATTTACGGACAATATCAGGATAGTAGAAGAATGAGTGTCCGTATGGGGGCGATCGAGTGCCGTTAGACAATTTAATCAGCAAAGAGCCTAAACAGTTTGAATATTTTCATCGTTTGATGGGATATATCATGCTGTCTTTGGTGATTATTGTCTATCATTACACTCAGCCAGATACGCAATATCAAATCTATATTCCTGCATTTTTATTTTTTCTGATTTTAGTCGTTCCTAAGTTTTCTCATTGGTTAATTTATCGATATAGCAATCAAGTTAAGCGTAATGTGCTTTTTCTGATCGATATCATCGTTATTGCTGTACTGATGTCTGCAGTACATTTAAGCCTTGTTTTAACTTTTCTTGCGGTCTTTGCGCTGCTATATACAACCATTTATAACAAAATCAATTTCTTAATGATGTCCTTGGCCGGGATTGTAGGCGTCACTGTATTTTATTTATGTAATATTTATGTCTTTGGTTTTCAAGAATATTTTGAGTCAACCAGCAGTGAGTTAACCGTTCTAGGTTTTTTGTGCCTTATTACGTATTTCAGTGTGGGGACGTTTTATCAACATACCCAAGTTCAGTCTTTAAGCAATAAAAAGAACCATTATTATGATCAGATGAATCGTTATATGGAATTCGCTAATCAATTGAGTCGCTATGCGCCTATGCAACTTTGGCAATCGATTATGAAAGGTGAGTCTGAAGCTAAAATCGAATATAAACGTAAAAAACTCACGATTTTCTTTTCAGATATCCAAGGGTTCACAGAACTTTCTGAAACATTAATCCCAGACGATTTAGCATTTCTACTCAATGACTATTTGAGCCATATGACAGAGATTGCCAAACAGTATGAAGCGACTGTCGATAAGTTTATGGGGGATGCAATTCTAATCTTCTTTGGTGATCCACATAGCCAAGGCGTAGAGCAGGATGCAAAAACCTGTTTAGAGATGGCAATGGTCATGCGTCAGCAAATGAAGTTGCTGCGTGAACGCTGGATTAAAATGGGTTATCCGCCGCTACACATTCGTATGGGTATTTCTACCGGGTATTGCCACGTTGGGAACTATGGTGCAGCTCACCGTATGGCATATACCATCGTGGGGCGTGATGCGAATTTGGCTGCACGATTGCAAAGTGCGGCCGAAGTCGATGAAATTTTGATTTCAGATGACACGCATCATTTAGTGAAAAATGACTATTTATGTGCGCCCAAAGCACCGATCTTCTTAAAAGGTATCAAAGGCCCAGTACGTACTTGGCAAGTGATGGAAAAATACACCTCACAGAAAACAGATTATCAACGTTGGTTCGATTACGAATATAAAGGCTTTAATCTATTGTTGAACTTAGATGAGGTACAAAACTTTGAATATCCTGAACTAATACATGTTTTAGAACGTATGATTAAACGCTTACAAATTCAGCAAAAAATGACCAACTCTGCTGGTATCGTAAAACTGAATTTAGAAGACGAAGTGATCGAAGAAGTCAAAAAAACTGAATCTCACTCTTAATTTCACATATACATTATAAAAATTAGATCTAATCGTATTGCCTTAAATTGTAAAAATAACTCAATTCATTCTTTTATCAAAACGTCTTCTTTTTTTGAATTCTTGAATAGATTTATGCATAAAAAAGCCAGTTACGATGAACTGGCTTTTTGATTATAGAAAATTATCTATAAATTAATGATTTTCTGAAGCATGGTTGATGGTGTATTTAGGAATTTCAATTTCCAAATCTTCATCTTCAATTTTTACTTGGCATGACAGACGAGAGTCTGGTTCTAACCCCCAAGCACGATCGAGAAGATCTGCTTCGACATCATCCATTTCATCTAGACCATCAAAACCTTTACGTACAACCACATGGCAAGTGGTGCATGCTTTAGACATGTCGCATGCATGCTCAATTTTGATGCCGTTTTTTAACATGCTTTCGCAAAGGTTAGCATTTGATTCGACTTCAAACTCAGCGCCGTTTGGGCAGATTGTTGCGTGAGGCAGTACTTTAATACGTGGCATAATCTTGACCTATTAAATTAATTTGAGTTTGACCAGTCATCGAGTTTTGTGCCTTTCAGTGCGGCATCAATGTGCTGATTCATACGAGCTGCAGCAAATGCATCGCTATGTATTTTAAGCTGTTCTACAGCATGTTCAATAGCTTTGATATCTGTCGTTTCAAGTGCAGCATCTAAAACTGTGCGTGCAGCGGTGAGGGAACTGTGTTGCTCTTGGCTGAGAAGCTGAGCATCTACTTTAAGTGCTTGATCAAGTGCTTCAAGTTCACGTTTTGCTTCCACTTTGGTTTCTTGAAGATGGCGTAAATTTTTGTCTTCTTCAGCAAACTTATAACCATCAATCAGTAAGCGTTCAGTGTCGGCATCAGATAAACCATAAGAAGGTTTAATGTCAATTTGGGCATGCACACCAGAAGTGGTTTCTTTGGCAGACACCGTGAGTAAACCATCTGCGTCAACTTGGAAAGTCACTTCAATGCGTGCTTGACCCGCAGTCATCGGTGGAATACCACGAAGAACGAAACGACCTAGACTACGGCAATGTTCAACTAGATCACGTTCACCTTGTACAACATGAATCAACATCGCTGTTTGACCATCTTGATAGGTTGTGAATTCTTGGCGACGAGCCACTGGAATAGCTGTATTACGCGAAATAAGGCGCTCAACCAAACCGCCCATGGTTTCTAAACCTAAAGAAAGCGGTGTGACGTCTAAAAGCAATGAACCATCTTTAGAGTTACCAATAAGCTGGTTCGCTGTAATCGACGCGCCAATGGCCACAACTTCATCAGGGTTAATAGTGCAGAGCGGTTCTTGATTGAAGACATCTTGAACAGCTTTTTGTACAGCATACGAGCGGGTAGAACCACCGACCAATACCACATTTTGAATATCGCTGAGTTCAAGCTTGGCATCACGCATGACACGTTTACAAACGCTGATAGTTTTATCCAAAGCAACTTTGATGATTGATTCAAAAGTAGGGCGGTCTAAAGTCAATGATTGATCAAGAACTTTAAGCTCTACAGATTCAGCCTCGGTTAGAGCTTCTTTTGCTTTACGAGCAGAAACGATGAAATGGGCATATTCAGCGTCATCTAAAGTTTCAATATTCAGTTGTTTTTTTGCCCATTTTACAATCAGGCGGTCTAAGTCATCACCACCAAGCGCCGTGTGGCCACCAGTTGCTAGAACTTCAAAAACACCTTGAGAGAAACGTAAAATTGAAACGTCAAAGGTGCCGCCACCTAGATCATAGATCACATAGTTTTGATCATGTGCAAGATTGGTGTCTTGGTCTAAGCCATAAGCCACTGCCGCAGCAGTCGGTTCATTTAAAAGACGGAGTACATTTAAGCCTGCAAGCTGTGCTGCATCACGCGTTGCTTGACGCTGTGCTTCATCAAAATAGGCAGGTACAGTAATGACAGCACCATTTACTGGATTGTTTAAGCTGCTTTCTGCACGGTCTTTAAGTTGTTTTAAAATTTCTGCAGAAATTTCAACTGGTGTTTTACGACCTTGTGCAGTTTCAAAAGCAGGCATTTCATTCGCTTCACCGACTAAGTTGTACGGGTGTTGGAATTTAATATCTGCCTTAGAGCGACCCATAAAGCGTTTTACAGAAACGATAGTATTTTTAGGATCAGTCGTTAAGAATGTCTTTGCGTCGTCACCATATTGCGTAGTGGATTCGTCATAGTGTGCAATAGAAGGGAGTAACACACGACCATGTTCATCGTTAAGCACTTTCGCTTTACCAGAAAGTACCGTGGCTACTAAAGAGTGTGTAGTCCCAAGATCGATACCAATTGCGATGCGGTGTTCATGCGGCGCACTTGATTGACCAGGTTCTGCAATTTGCAAGAGAGCCATGTGTGTTACATCCTTTGAACGTCAAATATAAAAAATAAATTAAAAATCATCGTCTAAATCAAAGCTATCGTCGTCTAAGAAGCGATCTTCAGCTTTATCGATGTCAGCCATTACTTTTTGGAAGAAGCGTAATTTACGTACGGTATCACGTGCTTCAGCCCAGTCTTCGTCGTCATAATCAATCTTGAATTCACGAACCAAACCGTCAATCCATTGCTGAACTTCAGTTTTAAGTGAAGTGAGGTCATCAGCAGAGCCTGCCTCATCTAACTGTTCACGAATTTCTAAGGCATCTTGTAGGAACTCAAAATCACTAATTGATTGATCAAGGTGATAATCTTGTTTTTTAAGACTTAAAAGATATGCAGCGCGGCTATCAACATTGGATAAAGCTTTAAATGCTTGATTAATCTCACTGGATTTAATCAGGGCTAGATCTTTGTCTTCAGCTTTATCTGGATGATATTGTTGCTGCAACTTTAAAAATTCAGATTTTAAAACTGCTAAATCAATATCGAGTGCTACAGGTAAGTTAAACAACTCAAAATGATTCATGGGAGATGGTGTCCGCAATAGAGGTGCAAAAAGTGTTGCTTTAAATGCAATTAAAACAGTGAATTTTACA
Organism: Acinetobacter sp. YH12144; assembly: GCF_013418345.1. Lineage (NCBI taxonomy): Bacteria > Pseudomonadati > Pseudomonadota > Gammaproteobacteria > Moraxellales > Moraxellaceae > Acinetobacter > Acinetobacter sp. YH12144. Next base: position 119,480 of record NZ_VPCD01000010.1, read on the forward strand.
CTGTTTTAATGCGAAAAAGGAGTGTGGAAAAGGCTTAAACCGTAAACGATTCGCCGCAGCCACATTCGCCTTTTTTATTTGGGTTATTAAATTCAAAACCTTCGTTTAATCCATTTTTCACATAGTCCATCTCCATACCTTCGAGATAAACTAAGCTTTTTGGGTCAACGAATACTTTTACGCCAAACTGATCGAATACTTGGTCATGCGTGTCAATATCATCGACAAACTCAAGTACATAAGCTAAACCAGAACAGCCAGAAGTTTTCACGCCAACGCGAATGCCTTCACCCTTACCGCGATTCTTGATGTAATTGCTGATATGAGTTGCAGCATTTTCAGTTAAATGAATCATGAAAACTCCGTTAATCTTTTTTAAAACACGTAAACAATTAAGCTTTTACTTTCTTGCTACGGTAGTCTTCTACAGCAGCTTTGATTGCATCTTCAGCAAGTACAGAGCAGTGTACTTTTACTGGTGGAAGTGCAAGTTCAGTTGCAATATCAATGTTCTTAATTGCTTGAGCTTCATCAAGAGTTTTGCCTTTTAGCCACTCTGTTACTAATGAGCTAGATGCAATTGCTGAACCACAACCGTAAGTTTTGAAGCGAGCTTCTTCAATTACGCCATTGTCATCAACTTGAATCTGTAGACGCATAACATCGCCACAAGCTGGTGCACCGACCATACCTGTACCAACGTTTTCTGCATTTTTGTCTAAAACACCAACATTACGAGGGTTTTCGTAATGATCAATTACTTTTTCGCTATAAGCCATGACGCTTCTCCAAACCTCGGGGTCAGCCTTAAGATTAATATGGGGGTGAAATTACGTTAATCAATGAGATAGCCTTAAAATAAAAGCTATCTCACCGGGATGAATTAGTGTTCAGCCCATTCTACAGAATTAAGGTCGATACCTTCTTTGTACATATCCCAAAGCGGTGAAAGATCACGTAGTTTTTCAACTGCTGCTTTGGTAATTTCAAGTACATGGTCAATATCGGCTTCAGTGGTGTATTTACCAAAGCTGAAACGAATCGAGCTGTGAGCCAGTTCGTCTGAAAGACCCAATGCACGAAGTACATAAGATGGTTCTAAAGTTGCTGATGTACATGCAGAACCAGAAGATACTGCGCAATCTTTAAGTGCCATCATTAACGATTCACCTTCAACAAAGTTAAAGCTGACGTTTAGATAGTTTGCAACGTTGTATTCTGGGTGACCGTTCAGGAAGACTTGTTCAAGACCTTGCAAGCCATTCCAAAGTTTGTCACGAAGTACACGAATACGAGTTTGTTCGGCATGTAGGTTTTTGCCTGCAAGTTCGAACGCTTCGCCCATACCCACGATTTGGTGAGTCGCTAGCGTACCTGAACGCATACCACGTTCATGACCGCCACCGTGCATTTGCGCTTTAATACGTACACGTGGTTGACGACGTACATAAAGAGCACCAATACCTTTAGGACCATAGATTTTGTGGCCAGAGAAACTCATCAAATCAACTTTCATAGTTGAAAGATCAATTTCTACTTTACCAGCAGCTTGCGCAGCATCTACGTGGAAATAAGTTTTGTTTGCACGAGTCAATTCACCGATTGCAGCTACATCTGTAGTTGTACCGATTTCATTGTTCACCATCATCAAAGATACAAGAATCGTATCTGGACGAAGGGCCGCTTGAACCATTTCAGGTGTAATTAAACCTGTTTTTGCTTCTGGCTCAAGATAAGTAATTTCGAAGCCTTCTTCTTCAAGCTCGCGGCAAGTATCAAGAATTGCTTTATGTTCAATTTTACTTGTAATAATGTGCTTGCCTTTAGATGCATAGAACTGAGCAATACCTTTAAGCGCAAGGTTGTCAGACTCAGTTGCACCAGACGTCCAAACGATTTCGCGTGGATCAGCTTTTACTAGATTAGCAACTTGTTCACGTGCATATTCTACTTTTTCTTCTGCCTGCCAGCCGTAAGCATGAGAACGAGAAGCTGCATTACCAAAAGTACCGTCAAACGTTAGACATTCCATCATACGTTCTGCGACTTGAGGGTCTACAGGTGTAGTTGCTGCATAGTCAAGATAAATAGGACGCTTCATGTCAAATACCTGTAACCGATAAAAGGGCTGAATCAAAGTTTGCTGAATTTTGACGAATAGATACGGTTTGAACGTTATCGCGTGCTACAAGGTCAGCAAGGGTGATTTTTGCAAGATAATCGGCAATGTGGTGGGAGAGTTCCTGCCATAAATCGTGAGTCAAGCACATTGCACCATTTTGGCAGTTGCCTTTGTGGTCACAACGGGTTGCATCAACTGTTTCATTTACAGCTTCAATAATTTCCAAAACAGTGATGTCTTCAGCACTACGAGCTAGGTGATAACCACCGTTTGCTCCACGGATGCTGGAAACTAAGCCGTGACGCTTTAATTTTGCAAATAACTGCTCAAGATAGGCCACTGAAATGGTTTGACGAGCTGCAATTTCTGCAAGAGTGATCGTTTGTTCAGTTGGCTGCAAAGCTAGATCAAGTAGAGCAGTCACTGCGTAGCGACCGCGAGTTGTTAAGCGCATGATTCGATACACATGTTAAGTCTAGATGTGCAGATTTTATGAATCCTGACTAAAATAGTCAAGTTTTTTTGAGATTGTTTATTTGTTTTATTTTGTCTGAAAAATTATATATTTATTTGAACCACACATTATACACTAATAACGTTATTAAAAGAACAGATATTAGACTAAAAGCGAAATTAATCCGCTTTTGACGGCGTTCGATACGCTTAATACGGTTTTTGTATTGTTTAACTTCAACTTGCAGTGTGTTGATTTTAGAGCGTTGCTGTTCAATTTTTTCTAAAAGTGGGGCAATACGTTTTTTAGACGCAACGATATCGTTTTCTTCGACAGGTTCAGACAGCCAGTGTTTCCAGTCAGATAAAATTTTCGGCACACTAAATGATGAAACCAGATCGCGAAATTCATCTTTCAGAACCACATCACCATCGATCCGCATGGTTTTGATGCTTTTACGATTACCAAATACAAAAATTTTCACCAAATCCATTAATGTCGTGCGGACATCAAGGTCGATGGCTTTATCTGGAGATTTCGTGTCGAACAGAATACCGTGCTCAGTAAACTGAACATAAAAGTCAAAATAAGGGATGTAGCTATTTATTTTCAGTGCGACTTTTTGATCAACAAATTTTTTAGCTTGTAATGCTACAACACGGTCATGTTTTAAAATGAAAGTAAAAATCGTTTCTAAAACAATCAGGGTCATAGTAAGCAACAAATGTGGTTGAGCTTGTGTTTGTTGCGTATCACTCATAAAAAAAATGTCCTTGTTAAAATCTGAAAGCACTGGAAACTGAGCATCCTGCTCTAGAGGAACTTAGAATATACCAAAAAGTTGGTAATTCACCAGCTTTGTAGAACAGTTTAATCAATCTATCAAGTCATATGTTTGCTATTATGTTGTTAAAATGAAGAATCACATGTTGCTGTGCACATAAAATAATCAGGAGAAGTGCGGATTATGGAAAATACAGAAAGCATAATTGACGATGCACAAGAAACATCAGAAAAGCCGGCTAAAACTCGCGTACGTAGTCATTCTGACCGTCGCTCTAAAATGGATTTTCGCAAATATACCAAACAGATTTGGTTGGCTGGATTAGGTGCTTTTTCACGTGCTGAGGGTGAAGGAAATAAGCTTTTTGACTCTTTAGTCAAAGTTGGAGAGGAGCTTGAGTCCAAAACGATTGATATTGCAGATCAAACTGTCGAAAAAGTTTCAGAAAAAGCCAAAGAATCTGTAACTGATACGAAAGATAAAGTAGAAAAAATTTTAGATAATGGTGTTAATCATTCTTTAAACCGTTTAGGATTGGTGACTGTAAAGGATTTACAGCACGTAGAAAGGCTTATACTTCAATTACATACTAAAGTTGACCTATTGGCCGAAGAAAATGCCCAACTGAGGGCCGAAATACTAAAAAAACACTAACTTTTTTACTATTATCGAATTTTCAAGGTTTTTTTCGTCAAAAAATTCTATAAAAAGAGGTTGAGGAGTATTGCGTTTAACCCTAAAGCATTGCTATAAAGGCGTTATGGCGTTTTATACAAATTCTTGAACCTTAAATAAACGATATTAAGAGGACGTAATTTTCATGAATAAATCAGAATTAATTGATGCAATTGCCGAAAATGGGGGATTATCTAAGGCCGATGCCGGTAAAGCTTTAGATGCTACAATTGCTGCAGTTACCAATGCTTTAAAAGCTGGTGATACAGTTACTTTAGTTGGTTTTGGTACTTTCAGCGTTAAAGAACGCGCTGCACGTACTGGTCGTAACCCACAAACTGGTGCGACTTTAGAAATCAAAGCAAGCAAAGTTCCTAGCTTCAAAGCTGGTAAAGGCTTGAAAGATTCTGTAGCTTAATCTTATTAAGCACATGAGACGCGCCATTATTTGGCGCGTTTTTTATTGGTAAATGTGATTAATTGATATATCGCATTCATTCATCTCGGGTTTTCGGTTAAAATTCACCGCAAATAAAATATTGGAATACTTATGGAATCGTTTCGTAAAGTCATTAAGGGTTGGCTGGGCAAGGTCTTGCTCGTTTTGTTTTTGACCCCTTTAGCACTTGTAGGTATTGAAGGATATTTTAGTGGTGGATCTAAAGATGCAGCAAAGACTGTAAACGGTACTGAAATTTCTCAAAAAGAACTCGAAGCACTGACGAACTCATTAAAAGAACAATATCTGGCATATGCTCAGGGTGATGAAACATTATTGAATCAAAATTTCATTAGCAATAAAGCGATGGATACTTTGGTTTCACGCCAATTGCTATTGCAACAAGCTGATAAATTAGGCATTAGCTTGAGTGATGCACAAATTGTGCAAATGATTCATCAACAGCCAAGCTTTCAAGTCAATGGTCAATTTTCTGATGAAGCGTTTGCGCGATACCTCGAATCGATTGGTATGACGAACCGCACATTCATTGATAATTTACGTAAAGACCATGCTTTAAAAATGTTGTCTACAACATTTATGGAATATGCATTGGTGAGTAAGCTTGATATCTTGCAAATTGCGAACTTACAAACGGAACAACGTAGTATTCAGTTGGCGAGCATTAATCTTGAAAATTACAAGAAAAATGTAAAAGTATCTGATGCTGAAATTGCGGCTTATTATGAGCAGCATAAAAACAAATTTAAGCAAGCAACCAGTGTTGATGCAGATTTTGTCGTATTAACACCTGCCAATATTACTGCACCAGTAGAAGCTGCAACTGATGCTGAATTGAAAGAAGCGTATAACAGCTTTGTTGAGAATGCACAGAAGTCAGTTAAACCACTCGTTAAGCACATCATGATCACTGCGGACAATCGTTCAGATGCCGAAGCTAAAAAACTGGCTGAAAGTGTTCAAGCTAAAATTAAAGCGGGTTTAAGCTTTGACCAAGCTGCAGCGCAATTCTCTGAAGATCCGGAATCTAAAGCAAAAGGTGGTGAACTGGTTGCTTATGAAAAAGGTGTATTTGGTGATGCATTTGATGCAGCAGTTGAAGGTGCTCAAGCTGGTCAAGTGACTGCTCCAGTGAAAACAGACAGTGGTTATCACTTGATCGAAAAAGTGGCGCCAGCTGTAAAAGTGCCTTCATTTGAACAAGAAAAAGCACGTCTGCAAGCAGAAGTCGCTGCTTCGAAAAAAGCCAATGTTTTTTCTGACACTGTAAACAGCCTCAATGATATGGTGGTGAGCAGTGATGCCCTTGATGTCGTGGGTCAAGAAGTGAAAGGCGTAAAAGTTCAATCATTGAATGGCTTAACATTAGCATCGCAACATCCTGTTCTAAGTGATGCAAACGTCAAAGTTAAATTGTTTAACGATGATGTTAAAAATGGTGAACGTAATGTTTCATCTAGCATTCAGTTGAAAAACGGTGATGTGGTTTGGGTGAAAGTGCGTAACTATCATGCTGCGGGTGTTCAAACCTTAGCTGAAGCGAAAGCGCATGTGAAAACTCAGCTGATTGAAAAGAAAGCGTCTGATGCTGCAAAAGCACAGATTCAAGCGACTTTAAAAGAGTTTGCTGCAAAACCTGCTGCTTCAGTTGCGAAAGGCAGTTTAAACTTTGAAAATGCGGGTACATTCACCCGTGCTGATGGTTTATTGAAACGCGAAATTCAACGTGCTGCATTTAGCGTAAAAGCACCGAAAGCAGGTCATTGGTCAGTTACGACCACAAATCTACCAAATGAATTGGTTGTGGTTGCAGTGACTGTAGTGAATAAACAATCTGATGCAGCATTAACGGGTGAGCAGTTAGATGAGTTAACAAAACTTTATCAACAGCTTCGTGGTCAACAAGAATTTGATGACTACACACGTTATCTAAAAGATCATGCCAAAATTAAATAATTAAGGCCGCTTTTAAAAAACCAGCTTCCGAGCTGGTTTTTTTATGTTTAAGTTTAATGCATCACACTTTAAGAAAAACTTTTAAAAACAAAGATTAAATAAAATTGACTATTTAAATAATTCTCTTAAATTGAGTTTGGGAAGGCATTTTCCCAAATAAATATAATGATGTGATTTGAGGGTGTTATGCAAAAGATGAGAGATTTAAACGGTATTTTAAAAAACATTTTGGGACAAGTTGAAATAAAGCAGTTGCTGATTCAGGGGAAAACACAGCATCAGCATATTCCCTCAACACCAGAAGTGACTGGACTAGATGATCTTATAACTGGCACGGCAGAGCCAAAAACATGGGTGATCATTTCAGTCGGTGAAACTGTTACACGCGTCAAAGTGGATAAACAAGGACATCGGCAGATTGATAATCCACTGAAGGATGGTGGAGTTGCCACAATTTATGCGGTAAATCATCATGGCTTACGCTCAGAGGCAATAATGATTGCTCCAATTGCAGAGCCAAGTGTACTACCGAAGATGCCAGAAATTCTTGAAAAAGGTGAATACTTGATAGGTAAAGCTGAAGCAGGAAATACGGTGGTTGTGACCTATGGTGAGCAAGAGTTTATAACAGTTGCTGATGTAAATGGCGATTGGTCGATGCTCAATCCTTTAACGACCACAGGTGCAATAAGTGTTGTGGCAATTGATCAGGACGGTAATCGTTCTGAGGCGTTGCATACAGCGCAAATCATTTTACCGCAAGCTGTTACGATTTTAGAGTCTGGCGCGGTGATATCAGGTACTGCCGCACCAAATACGACTGTTGTGATTTAGTCGGATCAAGCGGTCTATCGTATTCAGGTCGATGAAAATGGTGATTGGTCAATAGAAAATCCAGTGGCAAATGGTGGCATGTTGATGATTGTTGTGGAAGATCAATTTGGTCAGCAATCTCCTGCGATTGGCTTGGTATTTCCATTTATTCAGACCTCGCCTGAAAATCCAAGCTATCTACTGCCGGCGCCAGAAGTGACGCTAAATACTGAAAAACTCGAAGGCAATGCATTTCAACAGGCTAAAATCATTGTGACAGCCAATGGTCAAGAGTACGTGACGTATGCCAATGAAAGTGGTTTTTGGTCGATGGATAACCCGATTCAAAATGGTGGCTTTGCAACAATCGTGGCGGAGGACAGTCGTGGTGTTCAATCGCCTGAAATCTCAATAGCTAAACTGTTTCTTGCACAACCTGAATCATCTGTTGAACTTACAGAGATTTTATTGGCAAGTGATGAGCAAAGTGAAAACCAAAATGACAGTCAAATTGAGCCGATTCAATCTGTGATCAATCTAGATACGCTTTTACAGGATGCGAATGAAGTCCCAATTGTATTGCACACCGATGAACAGGATTTGATCGCATTGGGCAGCGACGTTTCAAATCCGCCCGCTATACTTCCTGCGCTTGAATATCCAAGCTTACTCATTGAAGCTCCACTGACACCGTCTGATTGGCTTGCTTAGAAATATGAACCAGCTTCCGAGCTGGTTTTTTTTGGTTTAAATTGACAGATATAATTTTTATTTAAAAGATTTGGCAAATGAAATATTGACTCTAGCATCGTAGATTGGTGTTCTCAAAAAATAATATGAAAAAAATAACTCATCACGACAAAGGATTAAGTGGATGATATCTCTGTATATGCCTCAATGTAAACGTTTAAAGAACCCGTTATTGCGATGGATGGATCATTATTTTAAACACATGATACAGATGCTACTAACGATTTGCGTTGCCAGTAGTATTCAAGCTGCAGAACTAAACTTTCAAAAAGTTTTAGAGCAGGAAAGAGCTTGGGCGGGCTTGAGTAGTAAAAAAGTCAAAAATAATGAAATCGAATGGACATACAGTGAAGGAGGAGATCCACGAAAACCGACGCTACTGTTGCTGCATGGTTTGTCAGGCACGCATGATAATTGGAACCGAGTTGCCCGTTATTTAACGCCCAATTATCATGTCATTATTCCAGATCTGCCAGCACATGGAGAAACTATTGTCGCAGATCAATTTGATCTATCAATTCCAAATTTAACTGAAAAATTACGACGATTTATTGATGCTGCAAAGTTTGATCCAAATTTACATATCGCAGGGCATTCGATGGGTGGTGCAATTGCCATGCTCTATAGCGCTCAGTATCCCTTAGAAGTGAAATCTTTATTGTTGGTGGATTCGGCTGGTGTCTTTAAGTCGAGCAATACAGCGTATCTAAAAGATACGGCAAAGCTTGCAGAGCTAGTGGTCAGAAAAACTGGTGATTTTGATCGCGTGATGAAGATCGTGATGCAATCTCCGCCTTTTATTCCACAAGAATTAAAAACTGGGCAAGAAAAGCTGATGATAGTTCAGTCTAAGCAAACCAATAAAATGGTGGAGCAACTGCAAAAAATGGCCACCTTGTATACACCAGAGTCCTTTGCTTTGGCTGCACGAGGCATTGATGCACCTGTGTTCATTATCTGGGGGAAGCAAGATCAGATTATCAATGTTGAAGTGGTAGAAGAACTGAAAAGCTTATTTAAAAAAGCCGAAAAGCCTCTGATTTTAGACCATGTTGGTCATATGCCAATCTTAGAAGCGGAGCAGTTAATGGCGTTGCCATATTTAAAGTTTCTTTCAACTGTTCAATGAATCAGATTGGTAGAGTAGGTGTAAAAAAGCGAGAAATATCTCGCTTTTTTAAACTTAATTAGATACTTTGAGTCGATTTAAGTACGTACTTTAATTTCATAGCCAGTGTATTTTCGAATATTAATCACACCGGTATCCAAAATCAGATACTGACCTTTAATCCCTTGTAATTTTCCGCGAATAATCGGTGTTTTGTCCAAATTATGCGATTTGATTTTTTCAGGATATTCTTCTACCGGGTAGATAAATTGGCGTGGCAACTCATCTTCTAGCAGTTCAACAGTTTCATTAAACTCTAAGTTTTGACTAAATTCTTCGCGAATGGTTTGAATTTTTGGTGCGAATTCTTCTACCAATTGGTCGCGAATTTCGATCAGGTTGATGGGTTCTGCTTCACCTTTGAGCAATTTACGCCAATCGGTTTTATCGGCCACTTGCGTACCAAACATGACTTCAAGCTTACCAGATAAGCGACGTGAACCAACTTTCATAATAGGCAAAGCTTGCGTCGCACCTTGGTCTAGCCAACGTGTAGGCATTTGACCCAAGCGGGTAATCCCCACTTTTAAGGCACTCGAATTGGCTAAATAGACAATATGCGGTTGAAAGCAAACTTCATGGGCAAAATCATCCTCACGGCAAGTCCCGAGATGATAATGACAGGTTTCAGGCTTCATAATGCACATATCACAAGAAGCCTTAGTCTTCATGCATTTGAAGCAATGACCTTGTGAATACGATTTAGGCGTTTTTGCGCCGCAAGAAATGCAGTAGATATTTCCCGTGGCTTCGATTTCAATTTCTTGGCCAAGGCTAAACGGTAGATCAACTTCTGAGCGATCTAGAATAAATTTATACTCAACATTTGCCTTGTGTGTATGTTGATCAGTTACACTAAGGTCTTTAAGACCTGCATGCATTTTATGGCAAATGCCTTGTAGTTCCATACGAATACTCACTTCATTATTAAGGATGCGGTCAATGGCTGAACAAAATGTCATCACTTCTATGCTAGACGATTTGTCAAAAGAGCAGCCCATTTCAACCGCAATCTGCATTGGTCAAGATCTTGAGCAATACAATCAATTTCATCCAATTCAATGGCAACATTTTAACGTAACTGAGTTTTTAAATCTGCCTTTTACCCAGCGTTTTGACCTTGGATTTGTGATTCTTGATACTGAAACCATGTTGAGTTTGGATCAGCAGCAGAAAACGCAGATGTTGGTAAAATTACGAGACCTATTTGCTAAACGCATCGTGGTGGTGAGTAAATTACACGATGAACAATTATTACGTGCTTTAGGCTTTACTCAGCTCATTGATAAAACCACGCATGAAAGTGATTTTGCTTTATGGCAGTTTAATATTTTGACTTATAAACATATTCCAGATTGGTTTAACTCTAAATTTTGGGCAAATCCTGAAAACTGGGATAAATTCCGTTGGTAACAAATACTTAGCCTGCGAGAAATTGCAAAAATTAACAAACATTTATGATAAAACTGTCTTTTCCCACGTATGCTGTAACTAAGTCCATCTAGGTTTCACTGGGAAAAATAAAATGACAAATTTAAATAATATTGTTGAGATCTTAGCAAAGCAGGCCCTTGGTGGTGCGAACAATCAAAATCAACAAGGTGGCTTGGGCGGTATTTTAGGTTCGGTGTTGGGTCAATTGGGTACAAATGCAGGCGCTCAAAATACGCAAACCAATGCTCAAAACCAAGCAGGTGGTTTAGGTGGAATTCTAGGCTCTGTGTTGGGCCAACTGGGCGGTGCAGCGCAGCCGCAGCAACGTAGTAGTGGTGGCAATGCTTCAACCATTTTAGTTGCAGTGTTACCTCTGGTGCTGGCTTGGATTCAAAAACAAGGGGGCCTACAAGGCGCTTTGGATAAATTGCGTGGACAGGGCTTGAGTAGTCAGGTTGATGATTGGGTATCTACAGGTCCTGGCGATAATGCTGCTGTGAATAATCAACAAGTACAAAATTTATTTGATGATGCTGAAGTGGAGCAAGTTGCACAAGAAACACAAACTCAGAAACAAGATGTGTATAGTGCAATTTCAACAGTATTGCCGCAAATTATTGACTCATTGACGCCACAAGCTGGACAAACCAATCAGCAAGAAGCGAATGCTGATATTCAACAAGTGATGAATTTGGTCTCAGGTTTTCTTAAGCGTTAATCAAAATATCGCTTTAGGTATTTAATTGAATACAAGCCAGTGAACACTGGCTTTTTATGACTTGAAAAATGGTAACAATGTGTCGCTAAGATTGTCACTAGGATGGATTAAATAAACGGTTCGACACACTGATTTTTTTGCCAATATAGTGTGATTTTTTTTGACGAATCAAAATGATTTTTGACTGAAATTCTAACTCACCAAACTCTGGCTCAACTTGCACATAATGTAGTTGACCAAACTCATCACGCACACGGGCTTGAGCTGAAAAGCCGGGACGGGCATTTCCACTTGAAATGGTGGCTAGACGACCCAGTAGGTTAACGGTTTGTTTTTTATATTTGGGCGGGACAACCTGATCCAAACAATGAATCATAAATACCGTAAAGAATATGGCAATAATCAACGCAGGTAAAATCAGATAATAAGCGGGAACGAATTGACCTTCTTTAGCGTGGATACAAAACTGAAGTACATAGCCTGCAAAGCTAAAATTCATCAGTAAGAAGAACAAAATCAGAGTTTTGGAAAATTTGACATTCAATAATGCCAATTCTTGTATGCGCTGTGGGGCAATTCTTTTCAAAACTTGGCTAGGACTAATATTGATGTAATAGCCAATGGTTTCAACCATGCCCAATAACAGTACGGCCAATAAACTTAAATGAAAGGGTATTAAGTTATAGTCTGTTAAAAATGCGGACATGGTTGTATTCCAGTGTTTATTCTTCTGTGAGGTAGATTCCACCATCAGAATGCACGTTAATATTCACTTTTTCAAGAGTTTGACCTTGGCATGGACCAGAAATACATTCCCCAGATTCGACCATAAATAGTGCGCCATGCGTTGAGCACTCAATAAACTCTTGGTCACGATCTAGAAACTGATTTTCAAGAAACTCAAGTTCCACGTGCAAGTGTGGGCAGTTATTTTGATAAGCGTAAAACATGCCATCACGTTGGGTGATAAAAATCGTTTCACCTTCAGGCGTTTCGAATGATCGTGCTTCACGTTCAGGCACATCATCCGTCATGCAAATTTTAAACATTAAGCACATTCCTTCTGAAATGATTGTAAAAGCTGAGCATAGTCTTCAACTGCTAGGCGTGGACCAAACTGAGCCACAACTTCACTTGAGATCAAGATGGCAAGTTCAGCAGCCGTTTGATAGTCATGACCTGCATTGAGTGCATATAGGAAAGCACCAGCAAAAGCATCACCAGCACCATTGGTATCTACTGCGGTAACTTTACGACCTGGCACGGTAAATGTTGCGGCTTCATTATGAATTAAGGCACCTTTGGCACTTAATGTAATGACAATGTGTTTGCTTAGTGATTGCAATTTCGTAAGTGCAGCATCTAAATGATCTGTTTCTGTATACATCAGTGCTTCTTGTTCATTACAGAACAATAAGTCCACGCCATCATCGAGTAATTCATCTAGACCTTGACGTGCATATTGCACCATTGCTGGATCAGATAAGGTCAATGCAATTTGTACACCATTGGCTTTGGCGATTTGGCGTGCTTGTTTTACCGCAAGGCGTGCGCTGTCTGATGTTGAAAGATAACCTTCGATATATAACCATTTCGCAGTATTTAAGCTGCCAAAATCAATTTGGCTATCAGTCAATTCCGCAGTAATACCGAGGTAAGTATGCATCGTACGTTCAGAATCAGGGCTGACCAATACCATACATGTGCCAGTTACACCTTCACTGATTGATTGAGTTGCAGTTTGGATGCCAGCGTCGTTTAAACCATTTAGGTAAATTTGACCTAAGTCATCATTGCCGACACGACAACCATAAAATGCAGTTCCGCCTAAAGCACTAAAAGCAACCGTTGTATTTGCTGCAGAACCACCAGAAGCTTGACCTTTATATTCTTGAGTGGCTTTTAGATTGTTATAAAGGGCTGCTTGAGTATCGCCATCTGTCAGTTGCATCGTACCTTTTTGCAGATTGTGTTGAATTAGGAATTCGTCAGAGACTTTAAATTCTTGGTCAATAAGTGCATTACCAATTGCAAAAAGGTCAACAGTTGCCATGTTGTATGTTCACATCAAAAAAATGAAAGTGCTAAGTTTACACGAATGCTCAGGATTGCTGTAGTTTGTTGAAAAAAATTCAATTAAAGGACAAGTGTGTATAAAAATCGGGCAAATCCATTATATTTTTACATTTTTTTTGAATTAGTTGCCGTTTTAATCAGCTTTGCTATTGTGCAAATCGAAAAATTTTACTTTTATAGAGCTATAGGGTGTTCAGACTGAATCAAGATGATTTGGTCATCATAAATAGATAACAGATTAAAAGTGTGAATATATGGAAATTACGATTCGTCCAGCAGAGCAACTTCCTGCTCAAATCGAAAATATTGCTGCTTTGGCGCAGCATGAAGGCTATACATTTATACACCGTTTAATTGAAGAATATCAAAGTGGTAAAAATCGTTTTGACCAAACGGGTGAGCAATTATTGCTTGCTTATGATGGCGATAAATTAATTGCTTGTGGCGGTTTAAATCAGCAATGGGGTGATACTGGTGTAGAAGAACGGATTGGACGAGTTCGCCGTTTCTATGTGCATCCGCAGTACCGTCAGCATGGCGTGGGTAAGCAGCTATTGGTGGAATTGGAAAAGGGTGCAAAAAAACACTTTTCTGCACTGTGCTTAAATACTGAGCTTAAAAATGCTGCAAAATTCTATCAAAAACAGAATTATGTCTATGTCGAAAGTCATCCAAATTATAATTATTTTAAATATCTAGTTTAGTTTTAAATCCAAAAATAGACTCTAAATACTGTAAATGAAGCATCCGATATCGGGTGCTTTTTTTCTTGTGACAATTCTAAAAAAAGAGTGCCTTATTTTAAGCAAAAATTCATTTCAGTTATCGAAGATATAAGCATCAAAATAACTGCATTGAGTGATGCATATGCACGTGCATGAGCTACAAGACTACGTTAAAAAAGTCCCGAGATTACAGCGCTGTTTTGGTTGACCAAAATTTTTGCGACCACCTGTGGTGAAACCAGTGGTGATGCATTGTCCATGTCCTTAAATTTGGGCTATTTACTCAGTACCTTTATTTTCGCAGGCATATTTATCAGTCTGCTGTATTTTCAAATACAGTCCAAAGCCTATAAACCTTATTTATATTGGGCCACGATTATTGCTAGTACTACGGTCGGTACGACTTTAGCGGATTTTGTAGATCGTTCTTTAGGGTTTGGCTACTTGGGTGGTAGTTTTCTGTTACTCAGTTTGGTGCTCATATCGCTTTTTAGTTGGTATCGAGTCGAAGGGTCAATCAATCCAAGTGTAGTGAATTTGCCGCGCACACAGATCTTTTATTGGTTGACGATTACATTTTCTCAAACATTAGGTACGGCTTTGGGGGACTGGACTTCCGATAGTGCAGGATTAGGCTATAGCGGTGGCATTTGGCTATTTGGTGGTTTAATTCTATTGATGGCGTTGTTGTACTTTTTTAGTCGGGTTTCAAAGACGATTTTATTTTGGGCCACTTTTGTTTTGACACGTCCATTGGGCGCAGTTGTTGGAGATTTTTTAGATAAGCCAATCAGTTCAGGTGGATTGGATTTAAGTCGCTTTATGGCTTCTTTTGTATTGTTATTGGCGATTGTGATTTGTGTCTATTGGTCAACTCGAAATGATAGGCAATCCATAAAACCAGTCTAAATGTTTTAGTGCGAAAACAAGTGATTTTAAAATTAAAGTTCAAGTTGATTAAAACAGTTGGAAATGTCGTTTCGGTGAATCTAGTTGTGATTTTTTAAGGTATACTTTGCCTAATTTAAATGAATAGATTAGGAGCACACATGACTGTAGATGTCACTGAAACCATTTCTCAAACTGTACATCCCGCGTTTCAGTTGATTCGTCAACATCATGTTGAAGCTTTAGACATTTTAGTGTCTGAATATAAACACAAAGTGACTGGCGCAGTGCATTATCACTTAGCCACAAACCATGACGAAAACGTATTTTTAGTTGCCTTCCGTACGCAGCCGATGGATTCAAAAGGTGAGGCGCATATTCTTGAGCATACAGCACTGTGTGGCTCAGAAAAGTTCCCTGTACGTGACCCATTCTTTTTAATGATTCGTCGTTCCCTCAATACGTTTATGAATGCGTTTACCGCAGCGGATTGGACGGCTTATCCATTTGCAACGCAAAACAAAAAAGATTTCCAAAACTTGTTAGAAGTTTATATGGATGCTGCTTTTGCTGCGAATTTGAACCCGCTTGATTTTGCGCAAGAAGGGATTCGTATTGAGCTAGAAAATGGCGAAGCTGTATATAAAGGCGTGGTATTTAATGAAATGAAAGGTGCAATGAGTTCACCTTCAGATCAGTTGTATCACCAACTTGCCCATCATTTATTCCCAGAAACAACTTATCATTACAACTCAGGCGGTGATCCGAAAGACATTCCTGACTTAAGCTATGAAGAGTTGGTCAGTTTCTACAAATCACATTATCACCCAAGTAATGCCGTGTTCATGACCTTTGGTAATGAGCCTGCATATAATTTACAAGAACAGTTTGAAACGCTTGCTTTGTCAAAATTTGAAAAAGGTCAAACGCTATATTCAAAACCTGAGCGCCGCTTAACTGCGCCTGTAACTGTAACTGAAACGTATGCAGTTGATGCTGAAGACCTTAAAGACAAAACCTATCATGTGCTTTCTTGGTTATTGCCTGAAGCAAGTAATATCAAATTACGTTTAGGTATGCGTTTGGTTGAGGGGGTATTGCTTGAAGATTCTGCTTCGCCATTACGTCATTACTTAGAAACCTGTGGTTATGCACAGTCTACTGGTCCATTCATGGGCGTAGATGACTCAAACTATGAAATGACGTTCTACTGTGCAATTCAAGGTTCCAACCCTGAGCATGCAGAACAATTTAAAAATGGCGTGTTTAAAGTATTAGAAGACGTTGCGGCTAAGCCTGTTGATCCAGCTTTAGTTGAGGCGATTTTGCACCAGATTGAATTGCATCAGCGTGAAATCAATGGTGATGGTACACCATATGGCCTAAGCTTAATTCTGAATGGTTTAAGCAGTGCGATTCACCATTCAGACCCTGTGGATGTCTGGGATGTGGATACGGCCATTGAACAAGTGAAGGAAGAGTTGAAAGACCCAATGTGGTTATCTAACTTAATCAAAACTTACTTGCTTGATAATCAACATCGTGTGCAATTAACTTTGGTTCCAGATGCTGAAAAAAATGCGTTGGAAGCGGCAGCAGAAAAAGCACGTTTAAAAGAAATTGATGCGAACTTAACTGAAGCGCAAAAAGCAGAGATTATTGCGCAGACTGAAGCACTGAACATTCGTCAAGATACCCCAGATGATTTGAACCTATTGCCTAAAGTAGGTTTAGAAGACGTTCCTGCACAATTACAGATTGTACAAGGTCAATTACGCGAAATTATCAGTAATGGCTTGGATACGCCGTTAAATCTTTACCACGCAGGCACCAATGGTCTTTATTACCAACAAGTTTTGATTCAGATTCCTGATGAAGTGGTGCAATCGCCGTATTTCAATCTTTTATCGATTTTGATGGGTGAAGTTGGTGCAGGTGAATACGATTACTTAGAGCTACAACAGTTGCAAACAGCTGTGAGTGGCGGTTTAGGTATGGGGGCATCGCTGCGTTCAAAAGTGGATGATAAAGGTCAAATTAGTGCTTGGCTAACGTTGACCACTAAATCATTGGTGAATAATCTTGAAGCCATTCGCTTATTGAAATTGGCTTTTGAACAGCTACGTTTTGATGAAAAAAATCGTATCGTAGAGTTATTGCAACAACGTAAAGCACGTTGGCAGTCACGTGTATCTGGTTCTGGTCATAGTTATGCAATGCAAATTGCAGGTCGTCAACATAGTGCATTGGCGCTACGTGATTATCATAATACAGGCCTAGGCGCGCTGAACTGGCTGTCAGAACTTGTCAGCAAAATTGAGCAAGACGACACGGCTTATAATGCCTTGATTGATGAGCTTAAGTTAATTCACAACCGTTTGCTTAAAGCACCAAAACAATTCTTGGTGGTGTGTGAGGAGCATCATTCAGACCGATTGGTTGAAGAAGTTCAAACCATTTGGGATAAAGTGGCGATTGACGATAACCCACATGATTTAACTCAAGTGAATTTTGCAGATAGCAACAATGACGAAGCTTGGCTCATTCAAGCCAATGTTCAGTTCTGCGCTTCAGCATATCCTGCGGTGGAAGTGTCACATCCAGATGCAGCACCTTTAATGATTTTGGCGGCTTATTTACGTAATGGCTTCTTGCATAGCGCGATTCGTGAAAAAGGTGGTGCTTATGGTGGTGGTGCAAGCTATGACGGTAATGCATGTTCATTCCGTTTCTATAGCTATCGTGACCCACGTTTAGCTGAAACGTTTAAAGATTTTGACGCAAGTGTGCAGTGGCTACTGAATGCTGAACAACAACCGCATCAGCTAGAAGAAGCGATTTTGGGTCTAATTGCCAGCATGGATAAACCGGGTTCACCAGCGGGTGAAGCCATTACAGCTTGTTATGCTTTATTGCATAAACGCACGCCAGCTTTCCGTCAAATGTTACGTGAACGTCTGTTGAATGTGACTTTGGATGATCTAAAACGTGTTGCTGTGGCGTACTTGGTTGAACAACAACCGACAAAAGCTGTGGTTGCACCGGTGGCGAAGCGAGAGGCTTTGGTTGAGCTTGGTTTCGAAATAAAACAAGTGAATTAAAACAAAAAAGGGGTTTTTATGGCGTTCAAATCTCTTGAGCGTACGACATTGCAACTGAGCCTCATTGCGCTCAGTTCAATGTATGTCAGTACTGTAAATGCACAAAATGCGGAAGTGGCTGTTAAACCAGCTACCGCTGAAGCATGTGTGGCACTTGAGTCAAATGCAGAGCGATTATCGTGTTATGACGCTTTGTTTAAAGTGCAACCTGCTGAAAAAGAAATGTTGGTTTCTGAGCGTCAAGCCGCACAAGAAATTAAACCTGAACCGACTGAAAAGTTGACATTCAAAGAAAAAGTCAGTCATGCGTTTACGGACCGTTTATTCGCTGTAGAAGCACCGAACCTTAATCCAAACCTTTCATTATTGGATAGTCGTTGGGAGCTTTCTCCAGAAAGTAAATTAGGGACGTGGAATATTCGTGGCTATCAACCTGTGTATTTAATGCCGGGATACTGGACTTCAGATAAAAATGAACGTCCATCAAGCCCGAATGAAAACAACACGGTACAAGCCGATCAGGAACAAAACCTGAAATCGATGGAAGCCAAGTTCCAATTGTCATTAAAAACCAAAGCTGTTGAAAACTTATTTGGTGATAATGGTGATATCTGGTTGGGCTATACCCAGTCTTCTCGTTGGCAAGTCTACAACGAAGATGAATCTCGACCATTCCGTGAAACCAACTATGAGCCTGAAGCCAGTCTGGTTTTTCGTACCAACTATGAACTCTTGGGTTTGAACTGGCGTATGCTGGGCTTAACTTTTAACCATCAGTCTAATGGGCGTTCTGATCCTTTATCGCGGAGTTGGAATCGTGTCATGTTAAATCTTGGATTTGAACGTGACAATTTTGCACTGATGTTACGTCCTTGGTATCGTTTCGAAGAAGATACCAAAGATGATAACAACCCTGACATTACCGATTATGTGGGACGTGGGGATTTAACAGCGTTTTATCGTCATAAAGATCATGACTTTAGTTTGATGTTACGTCATTCATTGAAAGGTGGTGATGATTCACATGGTGCGGTGCAGTTCGATTGGACTTTCCCAATCAATGGTAAATTACGCGGCACAGTTCAATTGTTTGATGGCTATGGTGAAAGCCTGATTGACTATAACCATCGGGCAACCTATGTCGGTGTCGGTGTATCATTAATGAATTGGTTTTAATGATTGCTCAATAATTAGGGTCTGTTGACATTTGCTGTTCAAAAAAATAGCGAGAAAGTAAAATTTAATCGCCAAACCAAACTTACTTCTCGCTATGCCTCGAACTATGCTGAATGATCAACACTGGTCTAAGCTGAAACCT